>DAOVTE010000059.1 GCA_030627705.1 Bacteroidales bacterium | reverse complement strand
TGTAATAAACTATTATTTTTTGGAGCTAAGTTTTCTCCTAAACTTAATCCTTTATTGTGATATAGCCAACCCAAATATGGAGAATCACTATTCCCAACTGCATTCTGAGAAAATATGTTATTTGTTATTAGAAACAAAATAGCAAATATATAAAATGCCTTAACAATTGTGTTTGCTGTGTGTGTGTGTGGTAAAGAGGCTAAACATAAAATATAGCTTTAAATTTATGGGTTAATTTCCACAAACTTACATATAATTTGTTATAAATAAAAATATTTTGTTATTAATTTGTTCTAAATAATAATTTGTATAATAACATTTTTTATAATGAATATTTGTTTTAAAATTGATTACAAATGTACATTTGTAAATTATTTACAACAATTGTTTGCTAAAATTTATTTAATTCTAAATTATTTAAAAAGTTTTGCCAGTTTACAAATTATTACATTAAATTTGCGAAAAAATATAAATAATAAATTATGAAGAATATAACTGTATTAACTATTTTGCTTTTTGCAATTACATTTTCAAGTTTTGCACAAGAAAAAGATATAAATAGCAAAAAATCACCAGAAATTACTTTTGAGAAGGTAATAATAGATTATGGTGTTATAACTCAAGGTAGTGACGGAACAAGAGAGTTCGTATACAAAAATACAGGTAAATTACCATTAATATTAACTAATGTAAAATCTTCTTGTGGATGCACAGTACCTTCTTGGTCTAAAACTCCACTTAATAAGAAAAAAACAGATAAAATAAAAGTAAAATATAATACTCACAAGATAGGTAATTTCCAAAAGACTGTTACTATTATTTCTAACGCAAAGAATAGTCCCGTAAGATTAACTATTAAAGGAAAAGTTATAAAAAAGGAAGATGCTAAAACTAGTCCTGTTCAAGAGAAATCATTATTAAAAAACTAATTTTATACACAACTTACAATGCCTAAAATTTCTAATAGAGGAACAAATATGCCTGCATCACCAATCAGAAAATTGGTACCTTATGCGGAAGCAGCAAAAGAAAGAGGAACAAAAGTATATCATCTTAATATTGGTCAACCAGATATTAATACTCCAGAAGTTGCTCTAAATGCGATTAAAAACACAAATATAAAAGTAGTAGAATATTCGCATTCTGCTGGTAATGAGAGTTACAGACGCAAACTAGCAAAATATTATCAAAATATTGATATTAATGTAGATCACAATGAAATAATTGTAACTACAGGTGGGTCAGAAGCAATTATTTTTGCTTTTATGTCTTGCTTAAACCCCGGCGACGAAGTAATTATTCCAGAACCTTTTTATGCAAATTATAATGGTTTTTCAATAATGGCAGGTATAGAAGTAAAGCCTGTTACATCTAAAATTGAAAATGGATTTGCTCTTACTCCTATAGCCGAATTTGAAAAATTAATTACAGATAAAACAAAAGGAATTGTAATATGTAATCCAAATAATCCAACAGGTTATTTATATTCTGAACAAGAACTTAAAGCACTAAGTGATATTGTTAAAAAATACGATTTGTATTTATTTTCCGACGAAGTATACAGAGAATTCTGTTACGATGGAGAAACACATTTCTCGGCAATGCATTTAAAAGATATTGAGCAAAATGTAATCCTTATGGATAGCGTTTCTAAACGATATAGCGAATGTGGAGTGCGTATTGGTGCAATGATAACAAAAAATAAAAATGTTTTAGATACTGCGATAAAATTTGCTCAAGCCAGATTAAGTCCACCATCTTATGGTCAAATTGTTGGCGAAGCATCACTAGAAACACCACCAGAGTATTTTACTGAGGTTTACAACGAATACATAGAACGTAGAGATTTTACTGTTGCAGCATTAAATAAAATAGATGGTGTTTTTTGTCCAAATCCAAAAGGAGCATTTTATGTTGTTGTTAAACTACCTGTTGACGATGCCGATAAATTTGCTCAATGGCTATTAGAAGATTTTTCGTATAACGGACAAACAGTTATGGTTGCTCCAGCAAGTGGATTTTATTCTACCAAGGGTTTGGGTAACAACGAAGTAAGAATAGCATACGTATTAAATAAATCAGATTTAAATAATGCAATGCAATGTCTTGATGTAGCTCTAAAAGAATATCCTGGACGAACTAAATAAGTAAACAGTTTATAAAGTTCTTAAATAAAAAATTAAAATTAACAAAAGTCAAGAATTCTTCCTCTGTATATTCGTGAATACGATATATGAGGATTTATATAAGACTTTACAAAATATTATATGTCAGTAACTTACGACAAAATTTTCGAAAATGGTAATAAACTTCCATTAGTAGAAGAATTCTATACAATACAGGGCGAAGGTTATCATACAGGAAAAGCAGCGTATTTTATAAGAGTTGGAGGGTGCGATATTGGGTGTTCTTGGTGCGATACAAAATTTTCGTGGAGTCCTGATTTTCATAAACTACAATCAATAGACGAAATAATATCAAACGCATTAAAAACTAAAACTAATGCATTTGTTGTTACTGGCGGCGAACCAACAACTTACGATTTAAGTATCTTATGCGAAAAATTAATTAAGCACAATATTGCATCGCATATAGAAACATCTGGTGTATATAAACTAACAGGTAAATGGGATTGGATTTGCTTATCACCAAAAAAACATAATCCACCAAAAGAAGAAATATACAATAAAGCAAACGAACTTAAAGTTATTATTAACAACGAATCTGATTTTGAGTGGGCAGAGGAAAGCGCAAAAAAAGTAAATAACGACTGCAAGCTATATCTTCAACCAGAATGGAGTAAATACGAAGATATAATACCTATGGTTGTTGAATATATTAAGAATAATCCCAAATGGAATATTTCTTTACAAGCACATAAATTTATGCATATTCCTTAGCATTACAAGTTATTACTAGTACTTTTAAACTAAAGAAAATGAAACGAGCATTACTAATATTTGCAATAACACTAATATCGTTAGGAATTTTTGCTCAAGAACAATACAGTACAAAAAAGAAAAAAGCTATAAAATATTTCGAATCTGCAATACAATATTATAATAGCAGAGACAATAAATCAGCACTTTTTCATGCACACAAAGCAATTGAAACTGATCTTAATTTTGTAGAACCTTATAATTTTATTGCTGCTATTTACGATGAGGATGGAAACTACAATAAAGCAATTGAATATTACAATAAAGCAATAATAATTGCACCAAGTTTTTCTCCAAATACATATTACTTTTTAGGCAAATTAGAGTATTTAACTGGCAATTACGAAAGTTCTACAATTCACTTAAAACAATGTTTAGAATTTGAAAATATTAAACCTAAAATAACTCATTGGGCAAAGGAGATATTGAAACGAAGTGTTTTCTCAGAAAATGCAGTAAATAATCCGGTGCCTTTCAATCCTATAAGTCTTGGCAAGAACATAAATACAAAATACAATGATTATTGGCCTTCGTTAACTGCCGATGAAAATATTCTTATTACAACAATAACAATCCCAATTGATGATAAATACCCAATATCTAGCAGAAATATTCACGAAGATTTCTTTATTTCTCATAAAGATGAAGATGGAAATTGGAAAAAAATAAAGAATATTGGTGCTCCAATAAACTCTAAAAACAACGAAGGTGCTCAAAATTTTTCTGCAGATGGACAATGGCTTTTCTATACAGTATGCAACAGGCCCGAAGATTACGGAAGTTGCGATATTTATTATGCCAGAAAAATTGGTGATAAATGGAACGAGCCAAAAAATTTAGGTCCAGATGTAAATGCAGGATCATGGGATTGTAATCCATCTATGGCATCAGACGGAAGAACTCTGTTTTTCTCTAGCAATCGTAAAGGGGGAGAAGGCAGCAAAGATATTTGGTGTACAAGCCTACAAGATAATGGGAGATGGACAAAACCAGAAAACTTAGGTAATAAAATAAATACTCTAGGTAACGAATCTGCTCCATTTATACACCCGGATAATAAAACTCTTTATTTTGCATCTGATGGATTAGTTGGTTTGGGAGAATTGGATATTTTTATGTCTAGAAAACAAGTCAATGGTGAGTGGGGAGAGCCCGTAAATATTGGTTATCCAATAAATACTAAAGGAAATGAAATGGGATTAATCGTTAACTCTAGCGGAAATTTAGCATTGTTCTCATCAGAGCGTTTTGGTGGAGAAGGAATGGATATTTACAGCTTCGATTTGTATAAAGAAGCTCAGCCAGAGAGAGTATTCTACGTAAAAGGATATGTATACGACAAAGCAACAAATAAAAGGTTAAAAGCAAATTTCGAACTTTACAATGTAGAAAAAGATAGTTTAGTTGTTAAATCAGTTTCTAATCCAGGTAATGGTTCGTACTTAATAACGTTACCAACAAATAATAATTATGCTTTTAATGTTTCTAAGAAAGGGTACATGTTTTATTCAGAAAACTTCTCATTAAAGAACTTCGATGATAACAAAAAACCTTATGAAATAAATATTCCTTTGCAAGTTATAGAGAAGAATGCTAGTATAGTTTTAAAGAATATATTTTTTGAGATAGATTCTTATGACCTAAGATTAGAGTCGAGAACAGAATTAAGTAAATTATTTCAATTTTTAAATATTAATTCAAGTCTAATAGTAGAAATTTCAGGTCACACAGATAATGTAGGTAGCAAACAACACAATATTAATTTATCTACAAATAGAGCCAAAAAAGTCTACGAATATTTAATAAACAAGGGTATTTCAGCTAGCAGATTATCCTATAAAGGTTATTATTTTTCTAGACCCATAGCCAAAAATGATACAGAAGAGGGAAGAGCAAAAAATCGAAGGACCGAGTTCAAAATTATTTCTAAATAAAACTTCTAGTCACATATAAAATATATCTTAAACAAGGTATACTGATAGATAAATTTACTACTTTTGAGGTTCTTAATAACAGTAATATTAATAAATGTCTAAGGGGTATTATTTAAAAAATATTCCTAAATTAAATATAATAAATAATAATGAAAGAGTTACAACCGTTAAATGATAATGTACTTTTAGAAATTGAAAACGATAAAAAAGAACAAAAAACAGCTTCAGGAATTATTATTCCAGATAGTGCTAAAGAAAAACCAAGTGTTGCTAAAATTGTTGCAATAGGTAATATAGAAGATTCTGCTATTTCAGTTGATGATATTGTAATGTATAAGAAGTTTTCTGGTACAGAAGTAGATTTCGAAGGTAAAAAATACCTTTTTATCCCTTATGTAGATATTTTAGCCAAAGTAATGGAAACAGAAACTATATAGATTACAAAGTATTCAACCTCTATCATACTTAATAGAAGTATAAAATATTTTTTGGTTGTAGTGTAAGATAACTTATAAAAACTCTTAAATTATTTCTTTTTGATGTAAAAAGTAAATCTTAATTATTGTAAATAATAAGAAAAGTTATATTTTGCACAATAATATTTTTTAGATATAATATTAAATAATAATAAATAGTAGATTAATGATAAAACCAAGTCCTAAGAACCTTGTAACTTCAATAGTTAGTAGTATTCAAGAAAAAAAAGGAGATAATATAGTCACTTTAGATTTAACAGAGCTAGATAGTAAAGTATGCGATTATTTTGTTATTTGCAATGCAGATTCAAATACACAAGTAAGAGCAATAGCAGATTTTATAGAGGAAAATGTTAGAGAAGAGTTAGGCGAAAAAATATGGAAAAAAGAAGGCCATGATAATTCTCAATGGATTCTTTTAGATTACACAAATGTAGTGGTACATATATTTCAAACAGAGTATAGAGACTTTTATAAGCTCGAGAAACTTTGGGGAGATGCAAAGATTACCAAAATTAATTTAGTTAATTAAGATTGATGGCAGAAAAGAAAGATAATAACCAAAATAACCAAAATAAAGGTCCAATAAAAAATCCTAAAAATAATAAACAGAAGTTTAATTTTTATTGGATTTATGGAATCATAGCTGTTGTATTTATTGGAATGCAATTTATGAATTATGGCCCATCGCCTAAAGAAATATCAATATTCAAGTTAGAGAATGAGATGCTAAAGCCTCATGATGTTGACAAAATTATTATTGTTAATAGAGACTTTGCAGAGATATTTATTAAAGTCGAAAGACTTGGCGACGATAAATACAAAGAGTTAAATACAGATAATTCGGGTGGTTTTAACAGTTTAAGCTCAAATAGAGCACATTACTCATATTCAATTTTATCAACAGAGAAGTTCGAAGAAAAGATTACCGAATATCAAGATAGCTACGATAAATCTGGTGAAACATTATTAGTAAAATCAGAAAAAAGAACCGATGTTGTAGGCGAAGCTTTAAGTTGGTTACTTATGCCACTTATTTTTATAGGGATATGGCTGTTTTTTATGCGCAAAATGGGTAGTGGCAGTGGCGTTGGTGGCGGTGGAATTTTTAGTGTTGGAAAATCTAAAGCAAAAGTATTTGATAAAGAATCTAAATCTAAAATTGATTTTAATTTTGTTGCAGGTTTAGAAGAAGCAAAACTAGAAGTTAAAGAAATAGTAGATTTTTTAAAAGAACCTAAGAAATACACGAGACTAGGTGGTAAAATTCCTAAAGGAGCTTTATTAGTAGGTCCTCCAGGAACAGGAAAAACATTATTAGCAAAAGCTGTTGCAGGTGAAGCAAATGTACCATTTTTCTCAATGTCGGGATCCGATTTTGTAGAAATGTTTGTAGGAGTAGGTGCATCTAGAGTAAGAGATTTATTTAAGAATGCAAAAGAAAAATCACCTTGTATAATTTTTATTGACGAGATAGATGCAATTGGTCGTGCTAGAGGAAAGAACCCAAATATGGGAGCAAATGATGAAAGGGAAAACACTCTAAATCAACTGCTTACAGAAATGGATGGCTTCGACACAAATTCTGGTGTAATAATTATTGCAGCCACAAATCGCGCTGATGTTTTAGATAAAGCATTATTAAGAGCAGGCAGGTTTGATAGACAAATATTTGTGGAGCTGCCAGATCTTAACGAAAGAGAAGCTATATTTAAAGTTCACCTTAAAGAAATAAAAACAGAAAAAGAATTAGATGTTAAGTTTTTAGCTAAACAAACTCCTGGTTTCTCAGGTGCCGATATTGCAAATATATGTAACGAGGCCGCATTAATTGCTGCACGTAGCAAGAAAAAAAGTGTAGAAAAGCAAGATTTCTTAGATGCTGTAGATAGAGTTGTTGGAGGTTTAGAAAAACGAAATAAAATAATAACTCAGAACGAGAAAAAAACAATAGCATATCACGAAGCGGGTCATGCAACAGCAAGTTGGCTTTTAGAACATGCGCACCCTTTAGTTAAAGTAACAATAGTGCCAAGAGGAAAAGCATTAGGTGCAGCCTGGTATTTGCCAGAAGAAAGACAAATTACAACAACCGAGCAAATTTTAGACGAAATGTGTTCAACACTTGCAGGTAGAGCGTCCGAATTAATTAACTTTAAAAAGATTTCTACAGGAGCGTTAAACGATCTAGAAAAAGTTACAAAACAAGCTTATGCAATGGTTACATACTATGGCATGAGCGAGAAAATTGGTAATTTATGTTATTATGATTCATCTGGCCAGAATGAATATAGTTTTACAAAACCTTATTCTAATACAACTGGTGAACTAATAGATAAAGAAGCAAAAGCTATTATAGATAAACAGTTTGATAGAGCAATAAAACTTCTTTCTGAAAATAAGGATAATCTTATTAAATTAGCAGAAAAGTTATTAAAAAAAGAAGTTGTTTTTAGTGAAGATTTAGAAGAGATTTTTGGTAAACGAAAGTTTAAAAAAGAGGAGCAAGATAAAGATACAGTAAATAAATCTGAGACTATAGAAGATAACACTAAAGAGGAATCACTTATAAAAGATAAAGAGATTAAAGATTCGGAATTGTAATACTTATTTTTTTAAATAAAAATCATATTTTTTGGGTGCAAAAGAAAACATATTACAAAAAATCAGAAATGCTAAGCAGAAAGTAGAAGGAGCAAATCAAGATATTGATTTAAATTCTGAAATTTACACAAGTTTTGATGGAGACTTAGTTTCTGAATTTATTTTTAACATAGAAAATGTTGATGGAACTGCAATTGCGTGTGAATCTATAGCTTTTTTAAAAGATGAATTAATAAAGGTTCTAAATCATCAAAAAATAGATTCTGTATATTGCGTAGATAGTAAAATTCAAAAATTGTTAGAAGGATTTAATATTCCGTTTACATCTGGCTCTGAAGATTTTTTAGACATGGAAACTGCAATAACTGGTTGCGAATTTATCTTAGCAAGAACAGGTAGTATTCTTATTACATCGCAGGCTGGTTCAGGAAGAAGATTAAATGTTTTTCCACCAAACCATATTGTAATTGTAAACGAAAATCAGCTAGTTAAAGATTTAGACGTAGTTTTTAATAAATTAGAAGATAAATACGGAGATAATATACCTTCGCTAATTACTAATATTACTGGGCCAAGTAGAACTGCTGATATAGAGAAAACTTTAATTATTGGAGCACATGGTCCTAAAAAATTAATAGTATTTATTCTTAAAGGTTAAATTATGGAGAAAGATTGGGAAATTGCAAAAGTGTTTATAAAATTATATCTTGCCGAAATAGCTAAAGAAGTATTAGCCGATAATAATATTGAATCAGTAATTATTAATAAAAAAGATTCTTCGTATCAATCATTTGGAGATATAGAATTATACGTTAACAAAAACAATATAGAAAAAGCTAAAGAACTAATAAAAGAAGTATAAATTGAAAACACTATTAATTAGAAGCATTACAGGGTTCTTTTTTGTTCTAATACTAATAACAGGTATTAGTTTTTCTCATATTACATTTTTTGCGTTATTTTTTGTGCTTATTGTTTTTATGCAAAACGAATTTTATTCATTAGCCAGAAAAGCAAAAACTTACCCACAAAGAATACTAGGTTTAGTAATAGGCGTGTCTTTGTTTACTGTATCGTATTTTAATGCAATAGGTACTGTTGATTCAACTGTATTTACGTTTATTATTCCTTTAATTTTTGTAGCATTTATTTTTGAATTATTTGCTAACCATAGTTATCCTTTTTCTAATATAGCCTATACATTCTTAGGTGTAATTTACATTGCACTACCATTGTCATTAGCAAACTATATAATTTTAGATTTGGGCATTGATGCAAGCAACATTAATATATTACCCGAGCAATCTGTTGGTGCAATAGAAAACGTAGTGAATATAAATACTTATGCAAGTAAGGTAAACTTTACCCCAAATGTATTGCTTGGATTATTCTTTTTAATTTGGGCAAACGACACAGGTGCATATTTGGTAGGGGTTTCATTCGGAAAACATAAGCTATTCAAAAGAATTTCACCAAAAAAATCTTGGGAAGGAAGTATTGGAGGAGCAATAGTTGCAATAGGTGTAGCATACTTAATATCAATATATTTTACAGAAATATCATTGCTTTCGTGGATTTTAATAGCGATTATAGCTGTTGTTTCTGGTTCGCTAGGAGATTTAGTAGAGAGCATGTTTAAACGCAGTATAAATATTAAAGATTCTGGACGAATATTACCTGGTCATGGAGGTTTATTAGATAGATTCGATGCTGTTATTTTAGCATTACCATTTGTTTATACATATATTAAACTATTTATTTAAAAAAATATATTAGTTTAGACGCCGAAAAGCTTTACAAATATAAATTTGTAGTATGATTTTTTATAAACTTTGCGATTTTTGTATTAATTAATTAAAATAAATGAGAATACATAAAGAAGGATATTTAGTAATATTAATTTTTGGAGTAATACTTTTACTGTTAGATTTAGGTTTTTATTATTTATTATCAGAGTACAACTTTATATATATTCCTCTTATTGCTATATCAGTAATATTTTACTTTTTTATAATTAGATTTTTTAGATATCCAAAGCGAAAAATTCCCAAATTAGATAATAATATTATTTACGCTCCTGCAGATGGTAGAATTGTAGTTATTGAAGATATTATAGAAAATGAATATTTTAAAGATAAGAGAACCCAGGTATCAATATTTATGTCACCACTTAATGTGCACGTAAATAGGTATTCCATAGGTGGAATTATTAAATATTTTAAATACCATCAAGGTAGATTTTTATTAGCAGTAAATCCTAAGTCATCTGAGCTAAACGAAAGAACTTCTGTTGTTATCGAAAACGAAAACGGTATTCCGATAATGCTTAAACAAATTGCTGGCTATGTTGCCAGAAGAATTGTTTCTTATGCAAAAGAAGATTTAATTGTTAAGCAGGGCGAAGATCTTGGTTTTATAAAGTTTGGTTCTAGAGTAGATATTCTACTACCTTTAAATTCCGAAATAATGATTAATCTAGATCAGGAAGTAAAAGGAAACAAAACAATAATTGCAAAACTGAAGAAGTAAATTTTTCTGCTTGTACTTCAATAAAATTCCATAAAATGACTACAAAAGAAGAAATAGTAAAAAATTGGTTACCCCGATATACAGGACGAAAATTAGAAGACTTTGGTAAATATATTCTTCTAACAAATTTCCAGAAATATGTAGAAATATTTGCAGAATGGAATAATGTAGAAGTTGATGGCGAAGAGGATCCAATGCCTAGTGCGTCGGCAAATGGAATTACAATAATAAATTTTGGAATGGGTAGTCCTAATGCTGCTACAATAATGGATTTATTAAGTGCAATTTCTCCAACAGCAGTTTTGTTTCTAGGAAAAACAGGAGGTCTTAAAAGAAAAAATAAACTTGGCGATTTAATTATTCCAATTGCAGCAATTAGAAGCGAGGGTACATCAGATGATTACCTACCGCCAGAAGTTCCTGCTTTACCAGCATTTAGTATACAAAGAGCAGTTTCTTCGGCTGTAATTAGAAGTAAACGCGATTATTGGACAGGAACAGTATTTACTACAAACAAAAGAGTTTGGGAGTACGACGAGCGATTTAAAAAATATCTTCGTAAAACTCGTGCTATGGCAATTGATATGGAAACAGCAACCATATTTATTGTTGGTTTTGCAAATGAAATTCCTGTGGGTGCGCTGTTGTTAGTTTCAGATCAACCAATGATTTCAGCAGGTGTAAAAACCGATAAATCTGATAAATCAATTACTCAGCAATATGTAGATAATCACTTGCGAACTGGGATAGAAACTCTAGAAAACATTGCAAAAGAAGGACATACAGTTAAACATCTAAGATTTAAGTAAATGCCACATAAATCGGTAATAAGTGATTTAAAAAATAAAATCTATAAGCCTATATATTTTCTTATGGGCGAAGAAACCTACTATATAGATATTATTACTGATTATATTGCAAAAAATGTTTTAACAGAAGCCGAAAAATCATTTAATCAAATATTGTTGTATGGTAAAGATACAGATATTTCTACTGTTATAAATACTGCAAAGAGATTTCCTATGATGGCAAATAATCAGGTTATTATTGTAAAGGAGGCTCAAAATATTAAGAATATTGAAGATTTAATACATTATGCAGAAAATCCTTTAAACTCTACTTTATTAGTAATTAATTATAAATATAAATCATTAGATAAAAGAAAGAAAGTATATAAGACATTGCAAAAAAACAGTGTTATTATTGAGTTTAAAAAAAAATATGATAATGAAATTCCTATTTGGATAGAATCATATTTTCGAGAAAAAGGCTTTTCTATAGAACCGAATGCAAGTCATTTATTAGCAGAAAATTTAGGCGTAAGTTTAAGTAAAATTGTAAACGAATTGGAAAAGCTAATTATTACAACAACAGGTGGTGATAAAAGAATTACTCCAGAAATAATTGAGCGAAACATAGGTATAAGTAAAGATTATAACGTTTTCGAACTACAAAAAGCACTAGGTAAAAAAGATATTCTTAAAGCAAATATGATAATTAATTATTTCGCAAAAAATCAAAAAAATAATCATATTACTATGATTGTGTCATTGCTATTTTCGTACTTTGTAAAAGTTCTAAATTTTCATTTAACAAAAGATAAATCACCAAGAAATATTGCATCTGTTCTAAAGATTAATCCATATTTTGTAGGTGATTATAAAGTAGCCGCTAGTAAATATAGCACAGGTAAATTAGTGAGAATTATTTCTACATTACGAGAATACGATTTAAAATCAAAAGGAGTAGATAATGTATCAACTACTGCCGATGGTTTGTTAAAAGAGCTAGTTTTTAAAATATTACATTAATATAACTAAATATAATTTAAATTATGAAACAAATTACATTAATATTAGTGATTGCAATTTCTGCACTAGCTTTTAAAAGCGATAAGCCTGTTTATCAATTATACGATAATATGGGAAATCAAATTAAGTATAAAGACATGATTAATGGCATTAAAGATGCCGATATTATTTTCTTTGGTGAGTATCATGATAATCCAATTTCGCATTGGTTAGAACTTGAAGTTACAAAAAGCATTCACGAGCAGGTAAAAGATAACTTAGTTTTAAGTACAGAAATGTTTGAGTCAGATAATCAAGTAATGATAGACGAATATTTACAAGGTCTATATTCTGTTAAGAAATTTGAAGAGAATGCAAGACTATGGCCTAATTATAAAACGGATTATAAGCCACTTTTACTTTTTGCTAAAGAAAATAATTTGCATTTTGTTGCAGCTAATGTGCCTCGTAGATATGCTTCTATGACTTATAAAATGGGTTTCGAGGGATTGGAAAAATTATCGCCAGAAGCAAAAAAGTTTGTTGCACCTTTACCTATAACATACGATAAAGAGTTAGGTTGTTATAAGTCTATGTTAGAAATGCAGGATACTCAAGGAAAGGCAGAAATTAACGAGAACCTTCCTAAAGCACAAGCTATAAAAGATGCAACAATGGCGTATTTTATTAATAAATATTGGAGTAAAGGAAAAAAAATTATACATTTTAATGGTAGTTATCATTCTGATAATCATGAGGGTACAGTTTTGTATCTTAAAAATCTTAATAAAGATTTAAAAATAGTAACTATAGCTACAGTTTCGCAATCCGACGTTTCTAAAATTAATGATGAGGAAAAAACTAGAGCTGATTTCATTATAGTTGTTGATGAAAATATTACTAGAACTTATTAATATCTTTTTGCTTTATTTGTAGGTTATTTGTCATTTCGACCGTAGTGCAGAAATCTGTTGGAAAGATTTTCGTGGCTTGAGATGTCTCGATTATGCTCGATATGACAGTTTTGATTGATTTTGTTTTTTTGTAATGCGAACATTCCTATTCGTTACATAAATACGAACAAGAATGTTCGTTTTACATCTTACTCACGTAGGTGAGTATACAGTTTTTTATTTCTATGTTTTCTGTTTTTCCTACTCCAAGCGGAATGGGCAGTTTTTTTGCTAATTGTTATTTCGACCGTAGTGGAAAATTTATTGTAAAGAACTCCGTGGCATGAGATATCTCGATTTTGCTCGACATGACAAGAAGTTGTTTTGAGATATATCGGCAGGTTCGATATGGCAGTTATTTTTATGTAATGCGAACAAGAATGTATCTGTTAGTTATAAAGTATTTTGAAGAATAAAGTTATAACTTATTTACAATAGTTTGTAAATCTTGTATTTGTTTTTGTA
>DAOVTE010000038.1 GCA_030627705.1 Bacteroidales bacterium | reverse complement strand
TAAATAGTTATCTGGAATTCCTGCGGCAGCAAGCGATGCTCTAAAATATTCTGGATTATTGTTTTTCTTAGACTTACTTTTTGGTTTAAATCTAAAACCTGTGGTTAAATTTCCATCGGTAAACCTACCAACTTTACCATTCTGGTCCCACTCAAATTTATTTATTATTTTTCCGTTATCGTCTAAGGCATAAGGATCTACCGAGCCCGAAAACGAGATGTTTATTATCTTAAGCAAATTTGTTCTACCTGCAATAGAAACCTTCGAAAAGTTAAGCGAATCTACTGCCATATTGTACGAACTTCTAAAACTAAGACTTTCTAATATCTTAATTTTCTTATAACCTGTTATTGTATCTTTTTCGCTTCTAACTTTCATCTCAATATTATTACCAATATTTAGATTAATAGAACCATATTTTCCCGATGGAGGACTTCCATAAATACTTCCTTCAAAAATAGAATATGGTCGTGTATTTCCTAAAGTATCAGTTCTGTAATCGTGATAATATCCATACTTAGATTCACCAAAATCTGGTCGATAAGAGTAAGAAATAGATGGTGAAATAACATGTCTAACAGCTTTTACAGGACCCCGTTTAAAGTTATAAAACCCATAAAGTTTTGTACTTAATGGTGCGCTCACAAGATAATCTCCTGACCGAACAAAACCATCATTAGTTTCCGTTATTGATGTATTTAAAGTTTCGTCCCAATATTTATTTACCGAATTCAAATACCACCTCTCTGTGTAAGAAAACGATGGATTAAATGTAAAGAACTTAAATGCTTTTAACGATGTACTAACAGGAATACTATGTTTAATTCCATTTTTCATATTCTTAAAAAATACAGGATTAAACAACGAGTCTTCGTGTACAGTTACATTATTCTTTAAATTTGACGAGTACGAAATTCCTATTTTTTCGTAGAATCTAGTTTTCCCAACTTTTACTTTGCGCTTAAACGGGTATTGTCTATTCATACTAAATGCCATTTCTGGTAACGACATTGTCATTGAGCTATCAATAGAGTTTTGCGAATGGCGTAAGTTTGCAGAATAATTAAAATTATTCCATCGTTTAGAATACGAAACACTAGATTGCATAGTATTTTTCATATGATTATTAGTCTGAAGCGAATTGTACTTGTTATAAGTGCTAGAACCCATATTTACACTTGCTGTAAACTTGCTACTTGGTCTGGCTTTTGGGTCTTGATTATGATTCCACTTAAACCAGAAAGTATTTTGAGGCTCATCTGTATCTAATATTTTAATTACTTGATACCTTAAATCTACATTACCATTAAACTTATATCTTTTTTTATATGAAGAAGATGCTGATGTTCCCCAACTTCCTCTAGAATAAATATCACCACGTAATTCTAGATTTACATAATCGTTTATATGAAAATAATATCCCCCATTTTTAAGAAAAAACCCCCTATTCTGTTCCTCTCCATATTCTGGGATTAATACCCCAGAGCTATGTTTCTTTTGGTCTGGGAAAAATCCAAAAGGAATTCCAAGAGGAATAGGTACATCTTCTAATACAAAATATGCAGGACCAGATATAATTTTCTCGTTAGGTATAATTTTAGCCTTAGTTAAGTTTATATAAAAATGTGGATGTTCGTGATTACAAGTTGTAAACTTTCCATTTCGTATACAAATTTCATTATTTGCCAAACGCTTTGTAAGTTCGCTATGCAAAAAGCCCCCACCCTGCTCAGTTACAACACCTTTTATTAATCCTTTTTTAGTTTTAAAATTATATGTTATTTCTTTAGCATTAAACTCTTCCGTACCTTGTTTAAATATTGGAGAACCTTTTGTTTTGCCTAAACTGTCAGTAGTTCCAATTGCATAAACAGTATTATATTGCAAATCCATCTCAATGTAATCTGCTTTTAAATGTATATCACCATACAATATCTCTGCAGTACCATACAAATACACTTTTCTATTTTTAATATCAAACCAAATAGAATCAGCTGAATTGTATTCTATAGGACTTTCTATTTTTTGCGCAGTTTTTTTCTTTACTGATACTTTTAAACTATCATTAATTTCTATAATATTAACACTATTTTTTTTATTTGTAATTGTATCGGAATCTAATAATTCATTATCCTGTTCGTTTAACAAAGTATCAGCAATATTATTTTTCACATTACCATTACTCAATAAATCTTTATTTATGATAATATTCTCTTTTTTTGCATTATCTATTTGTGCAATTTTTTGTGTACAAGAACTTACTACAATAAATAATAATATTATAACCACTAATTTAGTTATAAAAGATTGGCTCGATATGTGTTTGTAACTTAACAAAAAACAATAATAAGTTTAATTTTTAGTTTATTATCTTTGTGTAAATATTAATAAAGTTCAAAATTAATTAAAAACGATTATAAAAAAATGCAATTAACAAATATTATAAGGATTAAAATAAATGGTTTTTTAATCTTGTTGTTAGTTATCTCCTTAATATCGAATAATATTTTTTCTCAAAATAATGATGAATATAAAATAAAGACTGTTGTTATTGATGCAGGTCACGGAGGGAAAGACCCAGGAGCAGTTTGCAAAATAGGATACGAAAAAGATATAGTTTTATCAATTGCCCTAAAACTTGGCGAATATATTAAAGAAAATTTAAAAGACGTAAAAGTAATATACACTAGAGACACCGATGTTTTTGTTGAACTTCACAAGCGCGCAAAAATTGCAAATACAAATAAAGCCGATTTATTTATTTCTTTACATGCAAATGCTAATGAAAGTCAAAAGCCTTATGGATCAGAAACTTTTGTTATGGGACTTAGTAAAACATCAAGCAATTTAGCAGTAGCGAAAAAAGAAAATGCTGTAGTTCTAAAAGAAGACGATTATCAGGCTCAATATGACGGCTTCGACCCAAACTCGATTGAAGGAAATATTATTTTTTCATTATATCAAAATATGTTTTTAAGTCAAAGTTTAGATTTCTCAGGCAGAGTACAAACACAATTTAGAGAAAGAGTTGGTAGGCATGACAGAGGAGTAAAACAAGCAAACTTTTTAGTACTATGGAAAACAACAATGCCAAGTGTATTAGTTGAAGTTGGTTTTATTTCTAACCCAAAAGAAGCAAAATTCTTATTCTCTGAACAAGGACAAGATTATATAGCTTCTGCAATATTCAGAGCTTTTAGAGACTACAAAGAATCATTTGAAAAAAATAACAAGCAAACATATACTGCAATAACACAAGTGGCTGTACCTAATGACAGTGTAAAGGAAAAGCAAAAAGAAACATTCTATTCAATACAATTATTATCCTCATCTAAACAAATAACAATAAACAACAAAAATTTCCCTGGTCTAACCGAAGTATTCGAAAAAGAAGAATTAGGTATGTATAAATATTACTGCTATACTATTACTAACTACAAAGAAATAAAGAACTTACAAAATAATGTAAACATAAATTTTAAAGGGGCTTTTATAGTTGGTTTCGATCATGGTAAAAAAATATCTGCAATTGAAGTCAAAAAGAAATTGAAAAACTA
Source organism: Bacteroidales bacterium (assembly GCA_030627705.1). Classification (GTDB taxonomy): domain Bacteria; phylum Bacteroidota; class Bacteroidia; order Bacteroidales; family JAFGXI01; genus DAOVTE01. Next base: position 12,887 of record DAOVTE010000038.1, on the reverse strand, counting down.
AATTTATTAGTTAATTTTACGTTTATATAAAAAACTGATAATTTTTGAGTAAATTTAAATACATAATAATAGGTTTATTAATTACTGGTACAATAGCTCTCTTTGTATGGGGAATAAACTATCTTAAAGGTAAAAACTTTTTTATTGAAGAAGAAACCTACTATGTTGTTTACGACAGAATAGATGGTTTAACATCTGCCAATGCTGTTACTATTAATGGTTTAAAAGTTGGTCAAGTTAGAGAAGTATATTTTCATCCAAATGGCTCAGGTAAAATAATTGTTAGTTTTGTATTAGTGCATCAATATAATATACCAGACTCGTCGGTAGCATTAATATATAGCGCCGATTTAATGGGTAGCAAAGCAATAATGCTGCAACTTACTAATTCTACTAATTATTATAAATCTGGCGATACATTATTTTCTGCCATCGAAAAAGATATTAAAGATCAAGTATCTGCGCAAATGTTACCATTAAAAGTTAAAGCTGAAGATTTGATGCTTTCTATAGATTCGGTAATGAATGTAATTCAATATATTTTTAATGATGCAACTCGTAAAAACTTATCAAAAACATTCGAAAACATAAAACTAACTATCACAAATCTTAAAAGCGCTTCTGTTTCTTTAGACTCTATGATGTATAATGAAAAAGACAAGCTTGCATTGATTTTCTCTAATGTTGAATCTATTACCTCAAACCTTAAAGAAAACAACGAACAAATTACCAATATTCTTGCAAACTTTTCTAGTTTGAGTGATACTCTAGCTAAATCAGAAATTGTATCAACAATAAATAATGCAAATCTTGCATTAACTAGAACAAATGATATTTTATCTATGATAGAAAGAGGTGAAGGTTCTATGGGTATGCTTATTAACAACGATTCTTTATATAATAATTTAAACAAAGCTGCCTACGATTTAAACAAACTAATGTTTGATATTAAAGACAATCCTAAAAGGTACTTACATTTCTCTATTTTTGATTTTGGAAAAACCGTTATTGTTGACGAGAATGGAACAAAAATCAGACGCAAAAGAAAAAATAAAGATACTGGTGATAACCCTGCTAAAGTTAGAATTCAGATAAGATCTTCTCTTAAGCAAATACCTAATTTTGCTAATACATTTAAGGAATTTGACGATGTAGAAGAATTATTTATAGATGGTAGATACAAATATTTTGTTGGCGATATATACAGTTATTCTGAAGTAATTCCATTTCAAAAATATGTACGTGTACACTACCCTGATGCTTTTGCTGTAGGATTTAAAGATGACGAACAAATATCGTTGCATAAAGCTAAAAAAGAAATGTTGTAATTCTTATCAGAATTTATTTTATGAAAAACTTAATTATTGTTGGATTTGTATTGCTGTTTTTTTCTTGTACAAACCAATCAAAAGATATTACTCCACAGCACAAATACATTAAAAACTCTGGATTTATTCATGGTACTACATACAATATAATTTACAATAACAATAATGATTTACAAGAAGAAATAGAACTGCAAATGCATAAGGTAGACAAGTCGCTTTCTACTTACGATAGCACATCTGTGATATCATTGATAAACAGAAATAAGCCTTACAAATTAGATAAAATGTTTATTGAAGTTTTTAATAAATCTCAAGAAATTGCGAAAAAGACAAATGGAGCATTCGATATTACTGTTGCACCATTAGTTAATATTTGGGGATTTGGCTTTACAAATAAAAACATAATTACGCAAAAATTGATAGACAGCATTATGCCTTTTGTTGGCTATAAAAACATTAAACTAGAAAATAATAAAATCATTAAACAAAACACTAACACAATGCTTGATGCAAGTGCAATAGCAAAAGGATATTCGGTTGACGTTGTATGTGATTATTTAATAAGCAAAAATATAAATGACTTTTTAGTAGAAATTGGTGGTGAAGTTAGATGTAGTGGAATAAAAGCAGACAGCAGCTTTTGGAAAGTTGGTATTGATAAACCTATAGACGATACTCTTGTGATTAATAGAGAATTACAAGAAATTGTACAGTTTTCAGGTAAAACAATTGCTACTTCAGGAAATTACAGACAATTTTATTATAAAGATGGTGTTAAATATTCACACACAATAAACCCAAAAACGGGCTATCCTGTAAATCATTCTATATTAAGTGCTTCGGTAATTACAGATAAATGCTATGTTGCAGATGCTTATGCCACAGCATTTATGGTTTTAGGAGTTGAAAAAGCTAAAAAAATAGCTAAAGAATTAGATTATTTAGAGATATACTTAATATACACCGATGAAACAAACACTAATAAAGTGTTTGCTTCTGACGGGTTTAAAAAATATTTAAAAAAAGAATAAATTATTCTTCTTCTGTTTCAATCATTTTAAAAGGAACCTTAATTATAGATTGATAATCTTCACCAGCTTCTAACATATCCTCATCATCTTCTTCGTAGTACCAATTAATAATCATTTCGTTACCTGCTTTAGAGATTAGCTCTAATTTTTTACGAACATCTAAAATACACTTAGAAGAACTAGTATTAAAATACTCTAACTGAATATTAACTTCAGTTTTTTCTTTAGGTGATTTGCCATATTCATCTAACCACTCTACAATAGGTTTATAAAATTCAATTGAATTCTCCGGAATAGAACGACCTTCAATTTTTAAAACTCCACTTCCTGCATCAAACTCTACTGTTGGCGTTTTTGGTGTGCCTTCAATTTCTATTTTATCCATATTTAAAATTTATATTATATTTATTACTATATTAAAACTGAGAAAGTATAAAAAGAAAACTTATCGTTAACTTTTATAAAATCATAATCTATTTTAGAACCCGTTTTACGAGCAATATCTATCATTCCTAATCCTCCGCCACCTTTTTCGGAAAATTCTTCATTATTAAGAATCATCTTATACAAAGTTTTAAGATCATCAGTAGACAAAGAATTTATTTGATCTAATCTTGATTTTAGTTTTTGAATGTTATTAATATTAACAAAATTACCTAGAGTAACTCTAAAGCCATCTTCAGTTTTATACAATAAAATAGCCCCATATCTCTGTTCATCGTTATTATTAATATTTGGCAAACTATGGTGATGAAGATTTTGTAAACCCTCTACTAAAGAACAATAAACTCTTTTCTTACTTTTCTTCTGAACATCAAATTCTATTAATTTATTCTCTGCCTCATCCAGCAAAACTGTTACTTGTTCTTTACTAAAATCACCAATAAAAGTAACTAATGATTCCCCATCAGTAACATCTTCAATCCATTTTTCAACACTAAAACTCATTGTATCTATATATTCTATAAACTATCACAAATATATATAAAAAAAATAACTATTATAAAAAAACCATTAAATAATGTATATTACTACAAATCTTAAATATTTATATTTTATTTTCTGTAAAGTATTGAATTATAAGCTTATTACGTAATATAAAACTAATATTAATTGATATTTACACGAATTTAGCTCATATTTTTTAACTATAAATAATAAACTTTAAATATTATTATATAATATTGTAATAACTTAAATCAATTAAAAATACAAATGAAAAAAATAAATTTATTATTAGGGATTGGAATTATTGCAATTAGTATGAGTAGCTGTGGAGATTGTAAACACTCACAAAGCGATGCAGACCAATTAACTGCTGCCGAAAAAGAGGATGCTTTTCAGGGTAACTTAAATTACGGCACAAAATTAACTCCTACCGAGGATGTAAATAAAAGATTGCCTATTTACACAAATTTTACGCTAGAAGCTGATATTAGTAATCTATCAGAAAATCAGAAAAAAATGTTGCCTTTACTTTTCGAAGTTGCAGATATTATGAAAGATATTTATTGGCAACAAGTTATAGGGCATAAAGATTCATTATTTTCTATTATTGATGATGAAAACGCAAGACAATTTGCGGAAATAAATTACGGTCCTTGGGATAGATTAAACGGCAACAAGCCTTTCTTTAACGAAATTGGAGAGAAACCTGCAGGAGCTAACTTCTACCCTATTGATATGACAAAAGAAGAATTTGACTCGCTACAAAACGAAGATAAAACATCTTTATACACGCTTTTACGTAGAGACGAAAATGGTAAATTAATTACAGTTTGGTATCACGAAGCTTACAAACCGCAACTAGAGAAAGCAGCAGACCTAATGCGCAAAGCAGCTGAATTAGCAGATGATGCAGGGTTTAAAAAATATTTAAATATGCGTGCTGATGCTCTTTTAAACGACGATTATCAGGCATCTGACTTTGCATGGATGGATATGAGAACAAATATGATTGATTTTGTTGTTGGACCAATAGAAAATTACGAAGATGCACTTTACGAGTATAAAGCTGCAAACGAATCATTTATTCTAATTAAAGATATGGCTTGGAGCAAAAAACTTTCTAAGTTCTCAAAACTTTTACCAGAACTTCAAGCAGGTTTGCCAATTGAGGATGAATACAAAAAAGACGTTCCTGGTTCTGATGCAGATATGAATGCTTACGAAGTTGTATACTATGCTGGTGATTGCGATGCAGGTAGTAAAACTATTGCAATAAATCTACCAAACGACGAGGAAGTACATTTAAAAATGGGCTCTAGAAAATTGCAATTAAAAAATGCAATGCAAGCAAAATTTGATAAAATATTAGTACCTATTTCTGAGGTAATTTTAACAGAATCGCAACGTAAACACGTTAAATTTGCAGCGTTCTTCGAAAACACAATGTTCCACGAAGTAGGGCATGCAATGGGAATTAAAAACACAATTAACGATAAAGGTTCTGCTCGCGAGGCACTTAAAGAAGTATACTCATCTATAGAAGAAGGTAAAGCTGATATTATGGGACTTTGGTTAGTTACAAAACTATACGAAACAGGCGAATTAACAGAAGGCGAAGTAATGGACAATTATGTTACATTCTTCACAAGCATCTTCCGCTCGTCTAGATTTGGAGCAGCAAGTTCGCACGGTAAAGCAAATATGATGCGTTTTAACTTCTTCGAAGATCAAGGTGCTTTTGCAAAAGGCGAAGATGGTTTTTATACTGTTGATTTCGATAAAATGCAAATTGCATCTATTATTATTATGCAAAAAATTCTTCATCTACAAGGTAATGGCGATTACGAAACTTCTAAAGCTTGGGTAGAAAGCGATGGCATAATTAGACCTAGCTTAAAAGCTGATTTAGATAAAATAAATAATTCTGGTATTCCTGTTGATATTACTTACAATCAAGGAAAATCTAATTTAGGGTTGTAAATAAGATTGTTCTAGAAGAAAGCCCTTGCAAAATATGCAAGGGCTTTTTTTATTCAAATGAATTACCCCCACTCCAAGTATACGAAGTATCAAATAAGAATTATTTTTTTATTCGATGCAAGGCAAGCGTCAGGAAATTAAACCCTGGGCTATCGCCCTGCGATTAAAATGCATCATAAAGATAAGATTTACATAAAAACAGGACAATGCCTATTAAAAGGAGCGGAATAATTTACTTTCTTACCGAATAAATATTTTATAGATAATTCTATTCCTCCCAGACCACGGCTAGCAATTTTTAACGAAGAAATATTAAAATCATACGAAACTCCAATATTAAAATCCTGATAATCTGTTGCTATCATTATAATAATTGCATCCTTTTGTCTTATCCAACCACCTGCATACAATTGCTTAAAAAGATAATGTGTTGTATTGTATCTAATTAATCCTCCTAAATTTAGCTCGTTATATTTTCCTTGTCGGTAATATGATAAACTTGGGAGCGCATAAAGGTTATTTCTAATTAAAAATTCTAAATTCACGAAAGAATTAAATTTCATATCTAACCTAACTAAATTATCATCGTTAAAAGATTGTGATGGGCGATTAATATGGCTAAAACTAATCCCATAGAATAATGGTAATTTATTATTTATTTCTTGATAAATAGTAATTCCTGCTGTTATATCGAAATACCAAATACTTTCTTGGGGATTAGTTTCGAAACTAGGCGATCTTGGGTCGAAATAATTACCGTTATACTGACTACCAAAATATAATTCGTTAAAATTTATATTGTTTTGGTTTATTGCCATATTCAACCCAACGGAAATTACAAATGAGCTATCTCGCTTAATTAACCTATGTAATGCTCCAGAAAGTTTTATTTGATTTGTTCCAAAACTTGCATCGCCAGCTTTATCTGTGTTAAATAGAATTCCTACACCAGCATAAGTTTTTTTAATTGGCGTTTTTGCAATTCTACTATCAAACGAAAACGAAAATGTTTTGTAAGGAACAGTAATGGAACTCCACTGATTTCTGTGGTTAGCTACTACTCTAAAATTATTATTAAAATTACCTGTAAGCGCAGGATTCAAATTTATTGGCGAATTATCGAACTGCGAAAAATGTATATCTTGGGCTTGTAAATCAATATTTGTGATTATAAATATTAGCAATATTATTATTTTGTATATTCTTATTTCTGCCACTTTTACATTAATTTTCTTAAATTTCTTCCTCTTGTTTTTTCATATCCGTTTAGGTGTGTACTAGTTATTTAATATATAATACAAAATTATGTTTTATAGATTTCCTTCATTAATGTAAATTTTATATTGTTGTATAATAAATTAATTACCTTATTAAGGTAACATTTCCTTTTTTAATAAAAGTTTTATGATTTAAACAAATTATTTCTAAGTAATAAACAAAAACTGCTGGATCTGCTTTTTTACCTTTATAAATTCCGTCCCATCCTATTTTAGGGTCGGTAGTAGCAAAAACAATTTCACCCCATCTGTCGTATACCGCAAAGTATAATTTATCTATAATATCACCATAAACATAAAGAATATCGTTATTACCATCGTCGTTTGGCGAAAAAGCATTTGGCACATAAATATATGGCTCGCCACATACTAAATCTGAAACAAAAATCGTAATTGTATCCATTGTAGAACATCCGAAACTATCGATAATACTTAGCGAATAAGTTGTAGTTTCTGTTGGTGTAGCAATAACATCCGATGTAGTTTCGTGTGCTAGGCTGTTAATAGGACGCCATAAATAATAAGAATAATTTTGCGTGGCATGTATATTCGTAGATTCTCCAGAGAAGATATAAATATCATCGGAGCTTAATGTTAACTCTGGATAATAATTAGAAACACCTATATTAAAATCGTAAGCTTTTGCACAGCCTAATGCATCTGACATAGTAACCGAGTATTCGCCAGAACATAGATTTAATAAATGATTAGTTGTAATATTTGAATTACTCCAAATGTAATGATATGGATTTACACCCCCATCCATACCAATAATAATACTACCATTACATGACTCTAAACACGACGATAATATTAGACCTGTATCAATTGTAATAATTTCTGGCTGATATAAATTAAAAAATAATGTATCTCTACAATTATGCGAATCAATGGTGATTAGATTTCCATCTCCTGCAAACATAAAAATAGTGTTAGAGCTATCAACAGAATTCCATAAGTAAGAATAATTTGGAGTTCCGCCAGTTGTATTATTAATACTTATCTGAGCACTATCTCCATTACAAATAATATTTTCTTTATTTATTACTGTGTTTAAGGGTGTTGGTTGTCCTACGTATACACTTTCTAGCCTAGCACAATTATCATTATCTATTACAGTAATAAAATAATTTCCTGCACATAAATTGCTTACTGTTTGTGTGTTTTGATTGTTGCTCCAATAATAATTATAAGGGGAAGTTCCTGCTGTAATAATATTTATCGAAGCACTACCATCGCATTGATTAAAACATAGAGCATCTGTAACAGATATTTCTATTTCCATATTTGAAATGTCGGAAATATTAATAGAAATTATTGTATCGCATAAATTTGCATCGGTAACAGTTACTGTATAATTTCCTACGAAAAGCGAATCTGCGATTATAGAATTATCGCCATTACTCCACAAATATGTATAATTTGGTGTACCACCTGCTGCAGTAACTGTTGCTGTACCACTATTACTATTCAAGCCGTTGCAAGCAGCATTTGTTGTATCTGTAATATTTGCAATTAAAAGCTGCGGATTATTAATAGTTAAAATTACAGAATCTTTACAACCATAAGAATCTATTGCTACGATTGTATAATTTCCCGAACACAAATTAAAATTATATGTTCCACTATGCCCTCCTGTCCATATATACGAAATTGCACCTAACCCACTTGCTAAAACAGAAATTTCACCATTGCATTCGTTATGGCAAAGCACATCTGTAACCGTAGAGTTAGCAAAAGAGATTTCATCTACCGATACTAAAATAGAGTCTAAAATTGCACAACCAAATTGATTCTCATACTCAACAAAATACCATGTGTTATTTGTTGGGCTAATATTTGGAGTACTAGTATTAGCACCAGAAATAATTTCAGTAATTGGTGTCCAATCAAAAGTTAGAGTATCTCCAAGCACAGTGTTATTTGCGTATAATGCAATTGTATCGTTTAAGCAAGCAATTGTATCGCTAATTACATTTGCATTAATATTATAGATATTTACCAGAACACTATCTTTAGCAGCATTACCACATATATTTTCCATTGCAATTACATAATAATATCCCGTAGAATTTGGAATAATATTTAAAGAGCTATCATTAATTGATGTGTTTAAAGTATCGGTAAATAAATTATTACTAGACCATATATAAGTAGAGTTTTCGTTCGTCTGTGCATAAATATTTATTTGCTGATTTGGACAAACACTTGTGTCGGAATATGCTATTACATTTAGTTGATTTGTTATTACATTTATTATTTGTACAATAGTATCGGTACAAGTACCATTAGATACAATTAATATATAAGTAATAGTATTTTGTGGTGTAGCAAACGGATTTGAAATTGTAGAATCGCTTAAACCTGTAGAAGGAATCCACTGATATGTAAAGTTTGAATTACTATTTGGTGGTATTCCTATTTGTGTTGGTTGATTAACGCAAACGGTAAGCTCTTGCATACTATAAGTAGTATCAGATAATATTTGAATTGTTTTTATAATTGTATCTGCTAAATTACATGTTGCCGAATCGTTTGCAATAAGTGTAATTTGATATATCCCAGATGTTGTATAAGTATGTGTTGGGTTTGTATCGTTAGATAATGCCGAACCATCGCCAAAATCCCAAATATAATAAGCTCCAAAACTTGTATTATTAAACATAACGGTATGTGGAGCGCATCCTGTTGGTGGAATATCAAACTCTGCAAGAGAAAAATCATCTGCAAACGAGAATCTAAAAACAGCGTTATTGCAATTTGCTGCATTATTTGAATTAGACCAAACTCCAGGGTTTGGGTATGTAGGAAATTGCTGAGTACCACCACAACTTGCACAAATAGACTGATAAATATTTCCTCTTTTATCGAATCTAGATGTTCCGCCATCTACATGATCTGTACCCTGATACTCACCAAAGAACGAACCATAATCTAAGTAAGATGCATCATTAGACATAACCATAATGTAAAAATCTTGTCCGTCGGTTGTAGATTGAAACGCATTTGGAGTAATATCCATATTTTTTGTTCCTTCTATACTTGTCCAATTATTTGGTGAGTATGGCCATTCTCTTCCCCAACCAGAAAGATACATTCTGTTACAAATATCAACAGCAAATGCAGTTATGGATATATTTGGTTTTCCGTTTCCTGTTCCAAAAACAGTTGACCATTCAATTGTATCTAAGTCGTTTTTAAATTTAGTAATAAATTGCCCACTATTTGGAGTGTTGTATAAAGCGTTGTAAACTAAAGTACTATCTGTGGCTTTAGTCTGCCCAGTAATATGAACAATATCTTGTTTATCTAATCTTACAAAATATGCTTGATCATAATTTGGCGAACCAAAAAATGTTGAGCTAATAATTTGATTCCCATATTTTGATATATGTGCTACAAATCCATCGGCACTCCCCCCCTGATAGTTTTGTTTAAAGGCATTTGGAGTAGTTACAAAATCAGCAGAATTTGTGCCACCAGCTACATAAACATCATCAGAATTATTTACATCAATAGAATAAATTGCATCGTCTAACGAGCCACCTATGTACGAAGAAAATATTAAATTAGATAAAGAAGCATCGAATTTACAAACTACACCATCTTGTAAGCCACCAGATGTTTGCTGAAATGCAGAAGATGTGGTAGGGAAATCTGTAGAGAAAGTGCAAGTTCCTATGTAAATATTATTTTCGGAATCGGCAATAATTTCGCCTCTTGCACCGTCTGCATAATTATAATAAAGAGAATCGTTACCGTGCATTAATGAAGCTCCTTGGTAATTTGGTCTAAAGTTAAAGCCATCGTTCGCAGAGCCTCCAATGTAGGTAGAGCTAATTAATTGGCTTCCATCTAAGCTTAGTCTAGAAATGTAAATATCTGTTCCGTTAGTAAATTTTATTACATTATCGTAAGTTACATTTGTTCCGCCATTAAAACTAGTATCGTAGGCAGTTGGTGTAACAGGAAAATCTGATGAGCCAGTTACTCCGAAAATTAATAGTTCGTCGAATTCGTTCACAATAATACTATGAGGAAGTTCTTCGCTTGTTGTTCCGCCTAAATAACTTGCCCATAATCGTTGAGTACCGTCTGGCGAGTATTTAATAATTCCAATATCGCAACCGTTTGGATATGAGGTGCTCACACTATCTCCACCAGCATAATTTACTTGGTAGGCACCTGTTGTAACAGGAAAACCAACATTAAACACTATTCCGCCAGAGAACACATTTCCGTTGCTATCGAATGTGGCTGTCATTCCCCAATTATCGGCAGTAGAGCCAGAATAAGTAGAAAATATAAGAGTTGGATCTATAACTAATATTTTAGTTTTATCGTACCCATTTGGCAAATCAAATTTTACTATATTATCTAGCAAAACATATTCGCATTTAACTTCTGTTTTTTCTCCGTTAATTAATTGATAAGCATACGGTCTTAACTCAATTATCTTGTTAACAGATGTTTTAATTATTAGATTATTATTTTTTATTTTCAGGTTATTAACGCCATCAAATTCTAGAGTAATATCATTATGGTTTCCATTAGGGTAAACAATAAAATCGTATTTTAAACCTGACGAATTTATTTTAAATTTAGCATCTATAGCGCTATAGATATTATTGTAATTAACTATTTGGTAATTTTTTACTTTAGAAGCCCAATTTTTAGGGTTCTTGCCAATAAAATAATTTGAGTAGAATTTACCTTCTTTTTCTGTAGATATACTAGAATTAGCACTACAGTTCTTAAAATTAATAGAGTAGGCATGAAAATTAACTATATGTTCGTTAATTATCTTTTTTTCGGCATGATGTGCGTGCGAATGTGTTTTATCTTTTTCGTTATAAAAATTATAAGTAATCTTGTCTTTTTCTAAAAAAATAGCACCATTTGGCAATTCTGATTTATACAATACCCTTTTGTTCCATTGGTTTTTATTCTCAACAAAACAGGCTTGAGCATTAATAGTACTTGAGGCAAGTAAAAAAGCTGCAAATAATATATATTGTATTATTATTTTATTAATGATATTAAGTATTAAAATTATCTTATAAAATTATAAAAATTAATAATAATACCAACCGTAATTAATAAGTTCTTATTTGCGATAAATGTTACAGTTTTCTCTACTTGATAACAGCCTATTCTAATATAATCTTTTTTGTATAAATAGAATTATCTATTGTTACTCTAAAAAGGTACGTGCCTTTTGCATTATTGCTTAAATCAATTTCTTTTTTGTCGGTGGTTAGAATTAATTTTCCACTAATATTGTAGACTTCTACTTTCTCTACATTATTGTTATTATCTATAAGTACTCTGCCTGTAGTTGGGTTTGGGAAAATTCTTATTTCTTGGGTTGTTTGTTCTGATATTGCTGAATACAGGTCGTTACATTTATGATAGATTACCCAATCGTTAATATTATTATCCCAAGAGTAATATTCTTCTTTTGTAATATTATTATTAGAATCGTAAGTGTATTCTAGTTTATAATCTAGTTTATAATTTTGCATTCCCCAATTATTATCGTGCCATGTATAATGTGCATACATTGTTAGATTATTATTTGCATCATAAGAAGCTTCAATTTTAGTGTAGAAGTCCAAAATGGCACCTCTTAGCTTATAATGTATATATAATATTTGGTTATTATTTGCATCGTAAGTATATTCTTCTTTTTTATAACCAAACCAATCGTTAATATTACTATCCCAATCATAATATATATGTAATATTTTAATATTATTAGAATTGTAAGTATATTCTTGTTTTTTGTTAATATCCCAATCGTTAATATTACTATCCCACTTGTAATACATATCTAATGTTTTGTTGTTATTAGCATCGTAAAAATATTCATGTTTGCTAGAAAAATCCCAATCATTCAAACTTTCATTCCAGATATAAAGTATTTCTATTGTCCTATTATTAGCAGTATCATAAATATTTTCTGTTTTAGAATATAAGCTCCAATCCACCATTGTGGGAGTCATAATATAAAACTTAGATAATATTAGGTTATTATTTGCATCGTAAGTACTTTCAGTTTTTTTGTCACCATCTTCATTCCAAAAGTGTATATATAATATTTGATTACTATTTGTGTCGTATTCATATACATAATATGGAGGAATCTGTTGCCAACTAAAATTATTAAAAAAAATATAATTTTTTATATAAATTAGATTATTATTAGCATCGTAAGTACTTTCAGTTTTTATATTACCATACAAATCACTCTTTAGAAGCAAATTATTATTAGAGTCGTATTTATATTCTTCTTTTTTATATGAAACCCAATTATTAATATT
>DAOVTE010000117.1 GCA_030627705.1 Bacteroidales bacterium | reverse complement strand
TTTCTACTACCGAAGACTATTACGATGTTAATACAGAAGCAGATGAAATGAAATTTGCTGATGGTGCACCAGTTACCAGTGGAACAGGAACAACAGGTTCTGGAGATCCTGCTTGGGATACTAATACTTATCTTAATATATGGATTGCAAATATCACTAATGGAGCTGGATCTGGAACTGCTGGTTATGCATACCTACCTATATCTGCAGGAGGCGCACATGATGGTTTAGTTTTAGATGCTGATATTGGTATTGGTATTGTTTATGGACAACCAAGTAGAACAGCAACACATGAAATTGGTCATTATTTTGGTTTACTTCATACATGGGGAGATAATTCTATGACTTGTGCAAATGATGATGGTCATGCAGACACACCAGAATCATCAGACAACAATATGTCTGTTAGTAATTGTAGCCCAACAACCCCACCTAATTCTTGTAATGCAGGTGCTCCTGGTGATCTACCAGATCAATACGAGAATTATATGAGTTATGCTTCTTGCCAAAATATGTTTTCTGCAGATCAAGCTAATTTTATGAATGGAACATTAGATGGTGTTAGAAGTACATTACTTGGAAATAATTATTGTTCAACATTTGATGCAGATTTTACAGCTAATATCACAACAATTACAGCAGGAAACTCAGTTGTATTTACTGATGCATCAAATTCCATGTCTACAATTACATCTTGGGCTTGGTCGTTTACTGGAGGAAGTCCTTCAACAAAAAATACACAAGGTCCACATATAATAACTTATAGCTCACCTGGACTTTATACAGTTTCTCTAACTATTAGCGACGGAACAAGTGTTAATACAGAAACAAAAACACAGTACATTAACGTTTTAATGCCTACTACATTAACAGCTAATTTTCAAGCTAATCAAACAACTATATTAGCTGGTACAACTATAGATTTTACAGATTTATCGCTTAATGGTCCTACATCTTGGGACTGGGTTTTTAATGGTGCAGCAACTACTACTTCAACAACTCAACATCCAACAGGAATACAATACGATAATATAGGAGATTACACAGTAGAATTGAGCGTTAGTGACGGAACAATTAACGATTCTGAAATAAAAATAGATTATATTCATGTTGTTGATTCGAGTAATTTACCGGAAGCAGATTTTATTTCAGACTATACGGTTATTCCTGCAGGAACAGCAATTAATTTCACTAATTTATCATCAGGCACAATAAGTTCAGTACAGTGGACATTTACAGGATCAAATACACCAACATCCACAGATTACGATCCTATTCTAATTCAGTACAATACAGTAGGTAATTACACTGTAAGCCTTGAAGTTTATAACCCAATTGGTGCTGACACATTAACAAAAGTAGCATATATTCACGTAATAGATCCAACACTCTACGACACTCTACATTGTGGGTTTCAAGCTATATCATCAAGGTTGATTGTAGCAGGTGATGTTGTTAACTTCGAAGATTTAACTTCAGGATTCCCTACAGATTGGTATTGGGAGTTTGATGGAGCTATAACACCAACATCAAGTGTACAAAACCCTCAAGGAATTGCATACAATGTTCCTGGTTTTTACGAAGTAAGATTAATGGTTACTAATGGCTTATTTAGCGATTCTGTAGCTAAATATCAATATATTGTAGTTACTGACTTCCCTTGGCCTAACCCTAATGGATATTGCGATACAGTAACTAATATACAAAGTAACGAAATTACAATAGTGCCTAGGCATTTAGGAAATTCTGAATGGGGATACTTCCCTGGGCATAATAGTTATAATGTAACTTTTTACGCCGATAGATATGTAAATTATACATTCAGTAGTGTTTCTGCATTATTTGTTCCACCATCAACAATCTTCTCTTCTGACTCAGAAGCAAAAGTTAAGTTTGTTATTTGGGATGCTGATAGCATAACTGGTTTGCCTGGTCAGGAGTTAGTTAGTAAACAAAAAAATATTAGTACGTTTACACCTAATGTATATCATTCTATAGAATTTGATACTCCTGTAGAAGTTAATGGAATATTCTATGTAGGTTTCCAAGTATTTTACGACACACCAATGGATACTTTCTCTGTATATATGGTAGAAAATAGAGGTCCAAATCAACCAAATACCTTATATGTTAAACAAGGCTATGATTGGCATACACCTTCGCAATTATTACAGGATACACTAAACACTTCGTTAGCTATTAAAGTTGTAGGTTGTTTAGTTAATATTGAAGACGAATTAATAGATGATAATTTAGTTGTTTATCCTAACCCAACTAATGGTAATGTTAACTTAAGCTTTGGTGATGATGTATTTATAAAAAATATAGACGTTAAGGTTTACGATTTATTAGGTAAACAATTGAATATAGGATTAAATAAAAACTATTCTAATAATTACGAGTTTAATATTAACAATAGTCCTACAGGAATTTATATACTTAATGTTAGAGTTAATAATTCTATTATTACAAGAAAGATATCTGTAATAAAATAGATTGTATTTAATATTTAATTATTCTAAAAAACACTCTATTACATCTTAAATAAAGGTGTAATAGAGTGTTTTATTTTTAAATAGCCTTTGCTTAATCCTAAACTATCTTTATAGTATTTAATTTATTCGGGAAATCATAATCATCTAAAAAATGTTAATCATTTATTATTATACTGATTTACTTGATACATATTCTATATTTTACTTAAATTTGATTTTTAATGAAGAGAATTATTTCATACATATTGCTTTTTTTTATATTTAGTTCTGTTTTTGCGCAGAGCAACGAAAAAATATATCTATCTGGATTAATTAAGGATAACTTTGGTAATAATCTTCCTTTTGTAAATATTATTATTAAAAATAAACGACTAGGAACAATTAGCGACGAAACAGGTAATTTTTCATTTTTTGTAAAAGAAAGTGACACTTTATTATTCTCTTCAATCGGGTATAAAAAGTCATTTTATATTGTTCCAAAAGAAATAAACAAAAATTTTGTAGAGATATTAAAAGTCCTAGAAACAGATACAATTACTCTTCCGCAAGCAAATATTTTTCCTTGGCAAAATTACGAAGAGTTTAAACATGCATTTGTTCACCTTTACATACCAACCGATAATATTGATAGAGCAATGAATAATTTTGCATTAATAGAAAAACAATTACTATCAGATGACGATGATATGCCTGCTTCATCTGGAGTTGGGTATCATATATATATGCAAAAGCACTACGATAAACTTTACACTAACGGTCAAACGCAGTCTATAAAATTACTAGACCCAATTGCTTGGGCTAAGTTCTTTAAAGCATTAGAAAATGGAGATTTTAAACGTGAAGAAGACTAGTTATTATTTAAAATATTCTTTAATTACTTTTTTAATTCTTTCTTTTTCTTCTATTGTTAAGTTTGAACCAGATGGTAAACATAAGCCATTATCGAATAATTTCTCAGAAACACCATTTGTATACGCTGGATAATTCTCAAAAACTGGTTGCATATGCATAGGCTTCCACAATGGTCTGGCTTCAATATTTTCTTTTTCGAATGCTAAACGTAAATCTTCTCTATTTTTTTCAGACTCTGTAGATGTAAACACAATTGTCGTCAACCAAAAGTTAGAATAGAAGTCTGTATTGGGTTCTTCTAATAAACTAACTTCTTCTATATCTAAGAATATTTCTTTATAAAACAGAAAGTTTTCTCTACGTTGCGAGACTCTTTCACCAATAACTTCCATTTGTCCTCTTCCAATACCTGCAACTATGTTACTCATTCGATAATTGTAACCTACTTGTGTATGTTGATAATGTGGCGCATTATCTCTTGCTTGAGTAGCTAAAAAGCGAGACTTTGCAATTAACTCTTCATCATTAGAAATCATTGCTCCACCACCAGAACTTGTAATTATCTTATTTCCGTTAAAAGATAATATTCCTATTTTACCAAATGTTCCAAGAGCTTTCTCTTTGTATTTACTACCTAAAGCTTCTGCAGCATCTTCTATAACAGGAATCTCGTATTTATTTGCAATAGCCATTATTTTATCAATTTTAGCTGGCATTCCGTATAAATGAACTACTATTATTGCTTTAGGTTTTTTACCTTTAAAAATTCTATCTTTTATTGCTTTTTCTAGAATCTCAGGAGACATATTCCACGTTTCGTTTTCGCTATCTATTAAAACAGGAGTAGCACCAACATAAGTTATTGGATTTATTGTTGCTGAGAATGTAAAACTTGATGCTAATACTTCGTCGCCTGACTTAATATTTAATAAAACTAATGCTAGATGTATAGCTGCAGTGCCAGAACTTAGAGCGGAAACATGTTTTATGTTCAAATATAACTGTAAGTCTTCTTCAAAGCCATTTACATTTGGTCCCAAAGGCGCTATCCAATTAGTATCATAAGCTTCGTTTACGTATTTCATTTCGTTACCACCCATATGTGGAGACGATAGCCATATTTTTGATTTCATATTAAATATGATTTTGTTTAATTATTTTACCAGGGTTTCCTACAACTACACTGTAATCTGGAACATCATTAATAATAACAGTACCTGCTCCAATAATACACCATTTTCCTATATTTAAATTAGGAATAATGTTTACACCTGTTCCTATATGTGTTCCTTCTCCAACTTTTACATTTCCTGCAAGTGCAGAATTTGGGGAAATATGTACGTAATCTTCAAGTATACAATCGTGGTCTATTGAGCTATTTGTATTTATTATACAATGTGCACCAATTTTCACTGATGAATTTATGGAAACACCTTTCATCACGACAGAACCTTCTTTTATTTTGGCTCTTTTAGAGATATTCGCCGATGGGTCAATAGCTATATCATATGTAAGGTCTTTATTAGACTTAACAATATTTTTTCTTATTAAATTATTGCCAATTGCTACAATAAATTTACTTTGCCCTATTTTATTTTCATCTATCTCTACAAAGCATTTATAATCAAACAATTGTTTTATTTCAGCATTTTTATCAAAAAGTCCAGCAATTTCAATATTATTATTCTCTAAAATCTCTATCACTACTTTGGCATGACCCGAAGCTCCAATTAAAAATGTTTTCATAACTAACCTTTAAATTTTTCCATTGTAACAGAAGTACTTGAAGTAATTCCTTCTTTAATTATTATTTTTCTTAATGTCAAAAATAATATTTTTATATCTAATTTAAAACTAATGTTCTCAACGTACCAAACATCTAATTTAAACTTATGTTCCCAAGATATTGCATTTCTTCCATTTATTTGCGCCCATCCTGTAATACCTGGTTTTACATTATGACGTTTGTGTTGTTCTTTACTGTATAAATCTAGATATTCTGGCAAAAGTGGACGAGGGCCAATTAAACTCATGTTGCCTTTTATTACATTTATAAGCTGAGGTATTTCATCTAAAGATGTTTTTCTCACAAACATTCCTATTGGCGTTAATCTTTTTTCATCTGGCAAAAGTTCTCCATTATTATCCGTTTTATCATTCATTGTTTTAAACTTGATAATTCGAAACAACTTCTCGTTTTTACCTGGTCTTATTTGATAAAAAAATGGTTTACCATTGTTTGAAAAAGTAAGAAAAGTAATAATAAGTATAAAGAATGGTAATAAAATTATTAATCCAATTAATGCAATTAGAAAATCAAAGAAAGGTTTTGTTATATTTTTATACACTATTTAAACAATTTTATATATTTATCAGAAAGTTTATCAAAAGTAAGATTATTAATTAAATATTCCTTGCCGTTATTCCCTATTAAGTTAAGTTCTTCTTTACTTAAATTATAATATTTTTCAATAGTATTAATTAATGCCTCTACATCTTCTGAAGGAATAAATTCTCCACATTTAGCATCATTAATTAAGCTAGGGTATCCTGAAAACATTACTATTATAGGTCTAGCACTATACATATAATCTATAAATTTATTTGGTGATATTCCATATTCAAAAACTTTTTTCATCTGAAAAGAATGTAATAAGATGTCAGATTTTGATAAAAATGATAGAACCTTTGATTTATTAATTCTTGGCACAAATGTAATATTGCTTAAACCTTCTGCTTTTAATAATAACTTTTCTTTTTCTATACCATCTCCTAGTAGAAGAAAATGAATATCAGGATTTATTTTCTCTAATTTTATTGCAGCTTCCACAACTTTATCTAATGCATACGATATACCAAGCGTGCCAGCGTAAGTAATAATAAATTTATCTTTAGGAAAATACTTGTTAATAAACTCAATATCTAATTCTTCTTGATTATCTGAATAAAACTCTAAATCAACTCCTTGGGGAATATTTACTACTTTATCGGCATTTACTGTTTTAGTTACGTGTTTATGCAGACCTGGCATAGTTCCAACTATATTGTCTGCACATTTATAACCTCTCTTTTCTATTTGCCTTAAAAGAATATATATGGGATTATATACAGAAATTCCCATTAAATCCTTTAGTGTTTGAGGCCAAATATCTCTAACTTCTAATACAAACTTTGCAGCGTATTTATTTTTTATAAACAATGCACTAATAATAGATAATAACGACAATGAAGACGCAATAACAACGTCTGGTTTTTTATCAGAAAATTTTTTATGAATTCTAATAATTTTATATTCGAAAAGAACCCATGTCCAAAAACGTTTTACACTTGTCGCATTTTTATACTTAGGTAGGTTTATCCAAATAATATTTACTCCATTCTCTATTTCGTGAAAAAATTCACCTTCAAATCTTGGTAATTTATCATTTAGGTGAGACGAGTTCCCTATTATTAATGTGGGGTTAATTCCCTTTTGCTTAAATGATTTGCAAAAAGAAAATTGTCTTGAGTTTGCTCCGTATTTTAATGTAGAAGCATATTTAGATATATACCAAACATTCATTTAATTGTAATTAATAAGTGAATTAACAATACTCTTAGCTGCAGAACCATTTCCATATAAATCTACATTAAAGTTTGTGTTAAATTTATAATTATTATTAGTGTTTATAATTATTTCTTTATTTGCTCCAACCAATATGTTAAAATTATTTTCTATAAGCTCTACCCATTCTGTTTCGTCTCGCATTGTTAGACAAGGCTTTGTGAAGAAAAATGCTTCTTTTTGCAATCCACCACTATCTGTCATTACTAATTTACAACGCTTAAGCATATATACCATTTCTAAATATCCAACAGGATCAATAATAGTTAGATTTTTAATTACAAAATCAGAATCTTGAATTATTTTTGCTGTTCTTGGATGTAAAGGAAGAATAACAGGTGTTTTTTCTCCAATTTCGTTTAAAGCGCCTAATATTGCTCCTAATCTATTAATATCATCAGTATTTTCTGCTCTGTGAATTGTTGCTAAAATAAATTCTTTTGGAATTTCTATATTTGGGTTTTGCTCTTTCTTTGAATAAAAAATTGCTGCATCTTGCATAATATCACCAGATTTTACAATCTTACAATCTATATTATCGTAGCCTTCTTTTTGTAAATTATCTATTGCTGTTTCTGTTGGGCAAAAAAGTATATCAGAAATCCTATCGGTTAAAATTCTATTTACCTCTTCTGGCATTTTCATATTAAAAGAACGTAAGCCTGCTTCTACGTGCGCAACTTTTATATGTAGTTTTTTTGCTGCTAAAGCTCCTGCAATTGTAGAGTTTGTATCACCGTAAATAAGAACCCAATCTGGTTTTTCTTTAATAAGAACTTCTTCAATTTTCTCTAGCATTTGCCCTGTCATTGCGCCATGTCCTAAACCATTAATATTTAAATTATATTGCGGACTAGGTATCTCCATCTGTTCGAAAAAAATCTCACTCATATTTGCATCAAAATGTTGACCTGTGTGTACAATAATCTCTTCAATATTATTATGATTAGATATTTCTCTACTTAATGCTGCAGCCTTAATAAACTGTGGTCGTGCACCTATTATTGTTATTATTTTCATTAACCTAAAATATTATGATACATTTTTAATAATTTTATTTCTTCAATGCTCCAATTATATTTTTGTTGCACTGCTTTTTGTCCATTTTTACCCATTTCCTCAGCTTTATCTGGATTTTTAAGTAAAAAATCTATTGCTTTTGCAATATCCTTTTCATCGTTTGGATTTACACAAACACCACAATTATTAGAATCTACAATTTCTTTCCATAAAGGAAAATTAGAAGCAATAACGGGAATACCAGCCGACATATACTCGAACATCTTAACAGGTAAAGCATCTATATAATTAATTAACGGTTTTAGATTTACCATTCCAACTCTAGATTCCTTTAATACTTTTCTTATTTCGTTTCGATTAACAAAACCCAGAAAATCCACTTTTTTCCACTCTTCTAATTTCTTGCAGTTTTCTAAAAGCTCTAAATTTTCAAAATTCCCTGCTAATACTAGTTTAGAATTAATACTTGATAAACTTTTTACTAATGTATAAGTTCCTCTATTCTCTGATAAGCCACCAACGTAGCATATTTGATTCTTCTTTTCGCGAAATGGTACAGAAGAAAAATCAGAAAGTATTGGAAAATTATTTATGTCTATGCTATTGCTATTTATTTTAAAAAATCTATCTCTAATATATGGTGTAGAAGTTATAATTGCGTCGAAATGCTTTGATTTTGCATTTTCATTCCATTCAACAATCTTTGAAATAATAGGTCTTATAAATTTATTGATATAAGACTTTCCTAATATTTGCCTAGGAATATCTTCGTGAACATCGTAAATAACTTTTTTGTTTTTTTTCTGCAATTTACGACCAATATTTATTAATTCGGGATCGTGAAAGTGATATAATTCACAATCCAATTCTACAGCTTTTTCGTAAGCTTTAGCACTATCAATTTTAATTCTTTTTAATCTAGAGGCTTGTCTTAATCCAATATCAAATATTTGAATCGCGTCGCTACTTTCATTACCTAATCCATCAGCAACAATTAAAAAAACATTATAATTCTTTGATAAACTTTTACATTCTTTATAAAAAATACGAACGTCATATCTTGAATGAACTGTTGTTATGTGACATATATTTTTTTTCATTTATTTTTGTTGTATAATAAGAAATTAAAATAAAAAAAGGAATCCAAATATAAGGCATTCGCATAATACTTGAAGGAACATTTATTATTAGAATTTGAGCAA
>DAOVTE010000027.1 GCA_030627705.1 Bacteroidales bacterium | reverse complement strand
AATTTATTGATAACAATATATCAACTATTTTTAATCTAAAATTGATTATTAATTAAAAAATCCCCACTTAAAAAGTGAGGATTTAATATTATATTATTTTTTTGCTTTCTAGTTAACGCCTAGCTTTTTAGCAATGTCTTTAGGTAAAGCATCTTTGTGAATCATAATGCTTGTAGACTTAAGTTGTATAAACGGTTTAGAAGCATAAAAGTATCCTTTGTAATCGTTTCCTTTTGTCGACCACGAATTTTTTACGATATAATATTCTGTTCCGTTTTGGTCTTTTGCGATTCCTGTGATATGCATTCCGTGATCGTCGGTAGTTTTGTAATTATCAAATTCTGCTTGACGCATTTCTTGTGTAATTACTTTTTCTTTACCAGGTTTCTCGAAAGTATATAATTGCTTAGCTTTTTCTCTCGACGACATTTCTGACCATTTAGAACGCTCGCTGTCTGTCATATCTTTAATATCTGCTTCTGGAACAATTGCTAGTCCGTTTGTCCAAGAAAAACCTTTTTCGCTTACATCGCTTGCCCAACCTACTGAGTAACCATTGTTAATAGCGTGATCCATTATTTTTGTAAATTCGTTTAAAGGCACATTGTATACTTCGTCCCACATCCAGTTATCTGGAATCTCTATAATAAATTTAGAATAGAATGGGTGGTGTGTAAACGATGATATTTCTATGTAATCGTCCATATTAATTCCTAAACTTTCTGCGAATGTTTTTGGAGTATACTCTTTACCTTTATAAGTAAATTTTTCTGGTACAGCACCTAAATAAGCTTCTATTGTTGCGTCAAGGGCAGTATTCCATGCTGTTGTAACGGCTTTGTTTTTGTTTTTGATAACTGCATCGACCATTGATTTTAAAACTGCATCCATTTCGCCGTGTACGTGATTGTCTTCGCCGTAGTTAAGTCCTTTGTAAATTTCTTCTGGAACTACTCCATATTTTTTAATCATATTTGTAACGTCGTGGAAAGCACCACCGCCACCAAAATTTAAGTTTCCGTGCATTCTTACGTATTTTTCTGCTTTATCGGAATATGTGTGACGCACAATGTACATCTCTGACAAATCAAATTCGCCTTTTCCATTACGGATAATTTCTGATTCTAAGAATGATAGTCCTGAATAACTCCAACAAGTACCTGCTCTATTTTGATTTTTTACAGATGTTGTTTTAATTTCTTTAACGTGAGTAAACTTGTAACCTTCTTCTTTTTCTTCTTTATTATCGCTATCTTTTTGTGCAAACACAAAGGATGACGCTAATAGTAATGCCGAAATAATAAGTATTTTTTGTTTCATAATGATAATTTATTTGTTATTTTAAAATAAGACGTTTTATGTTTATAATAAGTTACTATGATATTTTAATAAACGCTTTTCTTTGCTGCAAGCAAAGTATTTTTAAGTAGCGATACTATTGTCATTGGGCCAACACCACCTGGTACTGGCGTAATATACGAGCATTTTGGTGAAACTTCGTCGAATTTAACATCGCCTTTTAGTTTCCACCCAGATTTTGTTAAATCTGATTTTACACGTGTTGTTCCTACATCAATTACAATGGCTCCTTCTTTTACCATTTTTGCAGTTACAAATTCAGGAACTCCAATTGCTGCAATAATAATATCTGCTTTGCTAACAACTGCTTCTAGGTCTTTTGTTCTACTATGACAAACGGTTACTGTTGCATCTCTTCCTTTTTGCGAAAGTAATACACTCATTGGTCTACCAACAATATTGCTTCTGCCAACAACAACAACATTTTTACCTGATATTTCAATATTATATCTTTCTAATAAATCTACTATTCCTGCAGGAGTTGCAGAAATAAATGCAGGTAAACCAATTACCATTCTACCAACATTTGCAGGATGAAATCCATCTACGTCTTTTTCGGGCGAGATTGCTTCTATTACTTTTTGCTCATTAATATGCGCTGGTATTGGCAACTGAACTATAAAACCATCTATATCATCGTTGTTATTTAGTTCTTCGACCTTAGCTAAAAGTTCTTCTTGGGTAACATCATCTTCGAATCTAACTAATGTAGAGTTAAAACCAACTTGCTCGCAAGCCTTTACCTTATGTGCTACATAAGTTTCGCTTCCACCATCGTGGCCAACAAGAATTGCTGCTAAATGTGGAGTTTTTCCGCCATCTGCTTTTAACTTGCTTACCTCAATAGCTATTTCTTCCTTTATTTCTGCTGATATTTTTTTTCCATCTATTAATTCCATACTATTTAGATTTTATATTTTGTTTTCAATCTCCCTAGCTCTCTTTTAAGAGGGAATTTGATTTGTAATAATTTTTTACTTTATAAACTTTAAACCTTCCAACTTTCAAACTAACTATCGTTTAGGCATATTTTGCATCATTTGACGCATCTTACCTTTTCCGCCACCAGTAAGCATTTTCATCATCTTACGAGTTTCGTCGAATTGTTTAATTAGTCGGTTTACTTCTTGTATGTTCGTTCCGCTACCTCTAGCAATTCTTTTTCGTCTATTACCATTTAGAATAATTGGATTACCTCTTTCCTCTACTGTCATAGACTGAATTATAGCTTCAATACTCTTAAATGCATCATCATCAATATCAACATTTTTAAGGGCTTTACCTACACCAGGAATCATTCCTGCTAAGTCTTTAAGGTTACCCATTTTCTTGATTTGATTTATCTGAGAAATAAAATCGTTAAAATCGAACTGATTTTTAGCAATTTTCTTTTGTAATTTCTTTGCTTCTTCTTCGTCGAACTGCTCTTGTGCCTTTTCTACAAGCGAAACAATATCACCCATACCAAGAATTCTGTCGGCCATACGTTCTGGATAGAAAATATCTAGAGCGTCCATTTTTTCTCCAGTACCAACAAATTTAATTGGTTTGTTTACTACTTCGCGAATAGATAAAGCTGCACCACCACGAGTGTCACCATCAAGTTTTGTAAGAACAACACCATCGAAATCTAATCTGTCGTTAAATTCTTTTGCAGTATTTACAGCATCTTGACCTGTCATTGAATCAACAACAAATAAAATTTCTTGTGGCTTAATAGCTTTTTTAACATTAGAAATTTCGTTCATCATTTTTTCGTCTACAGCCAAACGACCTGCTGTATCGACAATAACTATATCGTGATTATTCTTTTTTGCGAATTTAACTGCATTTTCTGCAATTTTCACAGGATTTTTATTTCCTTCCTCAGTAAAAACAGGAACTCCTACTTGTTCCCCTAACACTTTTAACTGCTCTATCGCAGCAGGACGGTAAACATCACCAGCAACTAATAACGGATTTTTATCTTTTTTAGATTTTAAGAAAGTTGCAAGTTTACCTACAAACGTAGTTTTACCAGAGCCTTGCAAACCAGAGATTAATATTATTGATGGATTACCCGATATATTTATTTCTTTATGCTCGCCACCCATTAACTCAGCTAACTCATCGTGAACAATTTTCACCATCATTTCGCTTGGCTTAACAGAGTTAAGAACATCTTGTCCGAGTGCTATTTCTTTTACTTTTTCGGTAAATTTCTTAGCTATTTTATAGTTAACATCGGCATCTAGTAATGCTCTACGAACATCTTTTAATGTTTCTGCTACGTTAATTTCTGTTATTTTGCCCTGCCCTTTAAGCAATTTAAAGGATTTGTCTAATCTGTCGGATAAATTTTCGAACATAGTATTCTAGTTTTTTATAATTGCTACAAAAATAGTTTTTATTTAGTGTTTTCTAAATGTTTTATTACATTCTTTCAGGAACATCTATCCCTAATAGTTGCATTGCTGATTTTATTGTGTTTGCAGTTAATTTAGACAGTCGTAACCTAAACATTTTAAGATCTTGATTTTCTTCACCAAGAATATAAAAATCGTGATAAAACTGATTGTATTCTTTCACTAAATTATAGATGTAGGTTGATAATAAAGCTGGGCTATAAGCTGCTGCTGCTTCTTGAATAATTTCTGGGAATCTATAAATGTTTTTAAGAATACTCGATTCCTTGTCACTTAAATTAATACTTTCGTTAAAATCATCTAAAATATTAATATCCTGCGAATTAGCTTTTCTTAATATAGAATTTATTCTTGCGTATGTATATTGAATAAAAGGCCCTGTATTTCCATTAAAGTCTATAGATTCGTTAGGGTTAAACATCATACTCTTTTTAGGATCTACCTTAAGAATAAAATATTTAAGCGCCCCCATTGCTATTGTTTTATATACCTTTTCTTTCTCCTCGTTGGAATAGCCTTCTAGTTTGCCTAGCTCTTCCGACTTTTCTTTAGCGGTATTTATCATTTCTGCAATTAAATCATCGGCATCAACTACAGTTCCTTCGCGTGATTTCATTTTACCTTCTGGTAGTTCTACCATACCATAAGATAAATGAAAAATATCGTCAGACCAATTGTGGCCTAACTTTTTAAGTACAAGTTTAAGTACCTGAAAATGATAATTTTGTTCGTTTCCTACCACATAAACGTGTTTGCTTATATCGTACTCGCTAAAACGCTGATGTGCAGTTCCTATGTCTTGTGTCATATACACAGAAGTTCCATCTGATCGTAAAAGTATTTTTTTATCGAGACCATCTTCTGTTAAATCAGCCCATATAGATCCGTCTTCTTGTTTTTCTAGAATAGTATCTTCTAAACCTTTAAGAACAATTGACTTACCCAATTTATAAGTTTCAGATTCATAATAAATTTTATCGAAATCAACACCTAGTTTTTTATAAGTCTCGTCGAAACCTTTATAGACCCATTCGTTCATTGTTTTCCATAGGCTAACAACCTCGTTATCGCTACTCTCCCACTTTCGTAACATTTCTTGTGCCTCGGCTAATAATTTTGTTGATTTCTTAGCAACATCTTCGCTAAGTCCTGTTTTTTCAAGCTCAGCAATTTCTTCTTTATATTTTTTATCGAATAACACATAATAATCACCTACTAGCTTATCACCTTTCTTGTTTTCGGATTCTGGAGTTGCTCCATTTCCCCATTTTTGCCAAGCTAACATAGATTTACAAATGTGTATTCCTCTGTCGTTTACAAGATTTACTTTTACAACATTTTTACCACTTGCTTTAACTATTTCTGCAACAGAAAATCCAAGAAGATTATTTCTAATATGTCCTAAATGCAAAGGTTTATTGGTGTTTGGCGAAGAATATTCTATCATAATATTCTCTGAATCTGTATTTGACTCTACGTAACCATAATTTTCGTTATTACCTTCTAGGTTTGCAAATTTAAGCCAGTAATTTTGCTCTATTTCAAAATTTAAGAATCCTTTTATGATATTAAAATTAGCAACATAATCTAAGTTAGCTTTTACATATTCGCCAAGTTCTTGAGTAGATTCATCAACAGATTTCTTAGTAAATCGTAATAAAGGAAAAACATTTAGTGTAAAATCGCCTTTTATTCGTTCTCTTGTGTATTGAAGATTAAAAATTTCTGCACCAAGTTCTACGTTAAATAGTTCGTTAAAAGCTTTTGATAGCGTACTTAGTATGTTTTCTTGTAAATTCATTTTGTAAAGAATCTTTATATTTTTCTTGATAATTTACAAATGTATAAAATTAAGTTTAAAACTTTAGATGTTTTAGAATATTGGTTTTCTCAAAATATCATTAATAAACTAACTGAACAAGGTGAAGCACAATATATTGTCGTAAATTTGTTACTAACTTGCATCGAAAAATAAAAGATTATTCTTGAGTAGGTAAGGTGAAAATAAATTTACTTCCTTGCCCAACAACGCTTTCTATTCTAAAATCGCCCTTGTGCTTTTCTATAAATTCTTTACAAATAATTAAGCCTAACCCAGTTCCTGTTTCATTCTCTGTACCTTTTGTAGTAGTGCTTTCGCCAATATTAAATAACTTTGATTTAATTTCTGGAGATATGCCTACACCATTATCTTCTACTGTAATTTCAACAACTTCTTGATTATTTGCAATTAATTTATTATGTTCAGTAATTATTATTACACCTCCAATAGGAGTAAATTTAATTGCATTAGATAATAGATTTCTAATAATTGTTGAAAGCATATCTTCATCTGCGAAAACATTTACAGACTCACGTATCTGATTTATTATTTTAATTGATTTATTTACAGCTAATTGATTTAAAAGCTCAATAACTTCGTTACTAATTAAGAATAGATTTAATTCTTTTGGTTTATAAATTATAGTCCCCCTTTGCGTTTGAGACCAAATTAGTAAATTTTCTAATAGTTTATATGTATTTTGAATACCAGTATGAATAATATTTATAAATTTTCTTTGTTTGTCTATCTCGTATTTTTCAAAATCATTATTTAACATTTGAGAAAAACCTAACATTGAATTAAATGGGCTTTTTAAGTCGTGTGCAATAATAGAGAAAAATTTATCTTTTGTCAGATTATTTTTCTTTAACCTCTTTTCGCTATCTTTTAGAGCCTTTTCTGCTTTTTTAATATTCGTAATATCCTTTATTACTGTTAATTTCTGCCCATCTTTAAGCAACAAGTTACTTATTAGCAATGTTTTATTATTTCTTTCTACTTCATAATCTACCATTTGGTTTACTTTCAATTTATCGTACATACACCAACTACATTGCTTATCAAGATTATGCATAACTTTATAGCAAAGTTTACCATTAGGTTTGTTTCCTATTTTCTTTTGAAATGCAGAATTTGCGTAAGAGATTTTTAGATCTGGTGTGCTTAAATAAATTTGATCCTCGAAAGCATTAAGTATGTTCTTTTGCTTTTCTTCGTTTTCTATTATTTCTTGTTCTGTAATTTTACGCTGTGTGATGTCTTTTATTGATCCTATACATACTGTTTCATTATTGTATTTAATAGTTTTTCTAGATACTTCAACCGAAATATGATGTCCATCTTTATGTATTAAATTAGCTTCGAAAATAGTAAACTCACCTTTTTTAATTGTTGCATTTTTAAATTTACTGTAATATTTTGAAGATTCACTTTCTAAAATAATCTCATAAAATTTTTTCCCTATAAGATCTTTATCTTTATATCCCTGAAGAAGCTCAACTTGTTTATTAATAAATAGTATATTACCATTTATATCTATCATAAAAATTATATCTGAATTAGCATCTAA
The DNA here is from genome assembly GCA_030627705.1 of Bacteroidales bacterium. Taxonomy (GTDB): domain Bacteria; phylum Bacteroidota; class Bacteroidia; order Bacteroidales; family JAFGXI01; genus DAOVTE01. The sequence goes on along the minus strand of DAOVTE010000027.1, from coordinate 11,772 downwards.
TATTTCCCTATATCCATCACTTATTTTTATAATTTTTAAAATAATTATCATAATAATAAAAACTAGTATAAAAAATATAATAAAGTTTTTTATATGTTTAGATATTCTTTGTGGGTGATATTTTTCTATTATTTTTTTATCTTTTTGATAAGCAATAATATAGGCAGCTTTATTACCTTTTATGTTTTGTATTGAAATAAATGAGATTAAATAACCTATTTTATCAATTTGATGATAAATTGTGAAATCTTTTTTGCTAGCTAGTTTTTCGGCTACTTTGGGTTTTATTTCCTTATCAATTCTCTTAAATATATTTGATGTATCGTTATTAAAATGTAAAAAAGCTTTTTCGTGTACATATCTGTTAGAAATGAAGCTTGGTTCATAATTATTTTTTTTGCTTTCAGAAAGTTTATAATCTAGAGTGCTTTTGTTTATCATAAGTCCATAAACATTACCAGACTGTTTAAACAATTGCCTTGTTACAAATGAAAAATTTATTTCAACAAGTCCAATATGTCTATTGTTATAATATATTGGAAAGACATTACGAAAACCGTTACTATACTCTCCTTGTTCAAACCCTATATGTTTTTGCATTGTTCTATTAGCCATTTTAATAGAATATCTTACTTTGCTAAGATCATCTCCGTATTTCTCGCGTTGGTTAAAACGTAGAAAAACCTCATTATTTGGCATAATAAACGTAAACTGATTAATTTTATTAAGTTTTAATAATTTATAAGTTGGTAAAAGCAAATAATATAAACTGTCTCTTATTTCGTTTCTTTGAATACTATCAGCATTAATTGCTCTGCTGTATAGTTCCATAACATGTGGTTGAGTAATGATTTGATTAAAGTAAGTATTAACTATACTAATATATGCTGTTTGTATTGTTTTTTGCTCTGCTCTTAGAATGCTAGTTTTTTCTGATAAGTAATTAGAAACCTCTTTATTGTGTGAATTCTCAACATTTATAAAAGAAATAATTTCGATGATAATTAAAGAAATAATTGCAATGAAAATTATTTTGTTTTTCATATAAAACTGTATGTATTAGTTTTGTAGCCAGCTATAGCACACCAAAGCTAATGAAAATTTACAGAATAGCTAACATTATACTGTATATTATTATAGGTATTTCACTAATTAATATTTTTTAATGAGCCTAACATAAGAATTAGTTTACTAAATAAAGTAGTTTTGTAGAATGTCAGATACAAATAAATATCATAATAATATTTTAAACAAATTAAAGATAGAAAAGCTTAATCCTATGCAAGAGGAAGCTATAACTATTATTAAATCTAAATCAAATATTGTATTATTATCGCCAACTGGTACTGGAAAAACATTAGCTTTTTTATTGCCAATAATTGCAGAATTAGATATAAATTGTAAAGAAATACAAGCCTTAATTGTTGTACCTACTAGAGAACTAGCAATACAAATAGAGCAAGTTATTAGGCAAATTGGTGCTGGCTTTAAAGTAAACGCTGTTTATGGTGGACGAGCTGGCAATAAAGATAAAATAGAAATAAAGCATAGACCTGCGGTATTAATTGGAACTCCAGGAAGACTTGCAGACCATATACGTAGAGAAAACTTTTCTACTGATAGTATAAAAACACTGGTGCTAGACGAGTTTGATAAATCTTTAGAAATTGGCTTTGAATCTGAAATGACTGATATTATTTCGGCTTTACCTTATGTTAGTAAACGAATACTAACATCGGCAACGCATAAAGAAGATATTCCAGAATTTGCAGGTATGAAAAACCCTACAGTAATAAACTACTTAGGTGATAGAATAAAACAACTAAAGGTTGAAACCGTAATATCGCCATCTAAAGATAAACTAGATACTCTTGTTGATTTACTATCTAATATTGGAAATAAATCTGGAATTATCTTTTGTAATTTTAAAGAAACTATACAAAGAGTTAGCGATTATCTTGAAAAAAATTCGATTAATCATGGCTGTTTTCACGGAAGTATGGAACAGCAAGATAGAGAACGTGAATTGATTAAATTTCGTAATGGAACACATCAGCTTATTGTTGCTACAGATTTGGCCGCTAGAGGAATAGATGTTCCTGATATGAAATTTATTATTCATTATCAACTACCTTTGAGAGAGAAAGAATTTATTCATAGAAATGGTAGAACAGCAAGAATGAACAGCGAAGGAACTGCTTTTGTTTTAAAATGGGAAAATGAAAGTTTGCCAGATTTTATAAATGATTCACAAATAATTAAGATCAGCAAGAAATCGAAACCAATTGACTCTAAATGGAAAACACTATATGTTTCTGGAGGTAGAAAAGATAAAATATCAAAAGGTGATATTGCAGGGTTTTTTATTAAACAAGGGAAATTAAGTAAAGAAGAGCTAGGTATTATTGAGGTAAAACAAGATTGTGCTTTTGTTGCAGTACACTCGAATAAGGCTAATCAAGTTATAGAGACTCTTAATAATAATAAGATTAAGAAAAGAAAAGTTAGAATAAGCATTATTTAAGCTTGTGCAATAAAAAAGAAATATGTGAGTGTTATTAATTTTTCACAAACTTCTCGACCACAGTTCCTTTATCAGTTTCTAGTTTAATAAAATATGTTCCGTTTGGCAAATCTTCTATTCGAATTTTAAATTCTGAACTCTGAATATTAAATTCTTGAATAGTTCTTCCGTAAATATCAAGCACCGAACAACTTTCGGCTTTTAACTTACCACTTTCTACTTGCACGTAAGAGCTTGCAGGGTTAGGGTAAATTTTTAAATCAACAATATTATTTTCTTTTACAGAAGTAGCGAAATAATCCCATACTGTAGTGTACATTCCTCTACCGTGAGTACCTGCAAGCACAATATTGTCAGACTCTCGCACTTGAATCATATCAATTCTAACATTTGCTAAACCTGCATTTTGAGCATTCCAAACTACATAATTTGCCGATGCATCTTCTGTAGTCCAAATTCCTGTTTCTGTTGCAAGCATTATTTGTTTTGAGTTTTGAGGGTGGTATAATGCATATCTAATTGGCATATCAGGTAAATTTACACCAGAAATATTTGTCCAATTTCCACCATTATTATACGATTGCCATATAGATTCTACTCCATAATTAGAAAATGTAACCAATAAAGTATCATCGGTATTTCCTGTTTGTATGCACGAAATATATCCGTTTGGTAATTGCCCATTATCTATTTGTGTAGAAATAGGACTTGAATTTATATTCTCTGTTTTATAAACTGTTCCATCAGGTGTCCCGATATATAGAATAGGATCACCCAATGTGGTTTTATAAATTCGCACAAAAGAATATGGTAAACTTGAAGTTGTATTTGCATTTATGAAAGTGCCATTTGCCGATGATGCTTGCAATTCTAGTTTAAGAATCTCGTTTAATCTTGCACCAGTAATATCTCCAGCATTTGCATAGATAGTATTATCTTGCCAATCGTAATCTGCAGGCGAGACAAACGTACCGCTTGAATAACCATTTTCGTAGTAACCATTAAAACTAGTAATATCTGTATAAATTGTATACTGATTATTATATGTAGATGATATTAAAATATTATTTTCGTTTTTGTCGAAGAATGTATTTGCCCCATCACCGCCAGAAATCATATCATCAATGTTTAGAGGATGATTTGTGTGATAAAATGTTCCGTTATCTTGTAAACCACCAGAGTAATATTCTGTTCCGTTTTGTGGAGAAATTGCACATGTGTAAAATTGCAGTGTATTAAAATCGTTGTTTTTAGGAAAGAATACTGGATCTAAGTTTGTAGCATCAGATGTGTAAAAAATTCCACCATCGGTAGCTACTACCATACTATCAGAAGATCCATTGTAAAAAACAATAGAATGGATATCGCCGTGAATAAAATTTGAACCTCCACCATAATACATAAGAACCCAATCGGAAATTTTATGCCAAGTGTTTCCTCCATTTGTTGATTTGTGAACATCTAATCCGCCAATAAAAATATTGTTTTCGTTGTTTGGATCTACAGAAATTGCAAATGCGTGCCAAGCAAGGTAAGCCCAGTTTTTCCCATTTTCGTCGGCAGGAATATTTATGTGCGACCAGCTTGTTCCTGCATTTGTAGTTTTTACGATATATTTACCAATTGTTTGCGGAAATTGTGCAACTAACTGCGTATTAGATTTAGCTGCGAACGCTGCATAAACAACAGAAGAATTACTCGCCGATGATGCTAGTTTAACTCTTCCTGGAATAAAGTATTCTGTATCTGCTTCTATTTCTGTTTTAAATTGATCTATAATTGTCCAACTACCACTTAACCCTGTTGTTGATGTAAGAATATAACCTGCCCCATTGCCATTAAGGTTTGCCGAAGTACCTACATATATTTTACCATTACCTGCAAGTTCTATATCAGAAACAGAAAAAGGAACAGATTCACCTGGAATATTTGGTAAAACTTGTGTCCAAGTTGTACCGCCGTCGACCGAGCGATATAGTCCGTCGGTTGGTGTAGATTGGAATGTGCTATCTTGATATTCGCCAGACATAGCACCTGCGTATATAACACCTGTACCAGCTTCGTCTTTTGTAATGATGTCGGTTATGTAGGCAAAATCGAACGACGTTGGTAATGGCTGCCATGTTGAACCTGCATCAGTAGTTTTCCATATACCTCTGCCAATACCTGACGATTCTCTATAAATGTGAATTGCGGTTTCCCATTCGCCTGTTCCAACATAAATAGTGTTTGTGTTTGTTGGATCTTCGCAAATAGAACTTATTGCTAAACTAGGCCAAGAATCACTGATTGTGCTCCATGTACCCGAACCAGAAACATCGTTATTATACCATAAACCTCCGGTTGCAGTTCCTGCCCATAATTTGCTTCCCGAATACATTAAGGTTTTAGATCTTCCTCCTGTATTACTAGGAACCGATAACCAATTTATGCTGCTTGTAGATTTTAAATTTACTTGATTTTTGGTTTCAAGAATAGCTGTGTAAAGTCTTTCTAAAGGAACCCTTTTAAGCTCTGGATCTACTGTCATTATAAAATCTCTAAACCCTGCTTGACTAGGATTATCGAATGATGAAAAGTTTTGGTAATTAGTTTTTAAGAAATCACTATATGATGATTTTTCTTTGGTATTTACATAAAAGAAAGTTGATAGAGCAATTAATAATGTTACTGATACTGCTATGTATTTCATATAAGATAGTTTTTACTTTTAATTATATTTTATTAGCATAAATCTATTCAATATTTTCAATTATTGTAAAAATATCTCTTGGAGAAATATCATTATTAGAAGCAATATCTTTTAATGTTTCGTCTGCTTTACATTGATAACCAGATTCTTCTATAATTTTAATTAGTTTATTTACATCTAAATTCATTTCTTGAGAGATCTGAATTAATGTTTTTCTACCAAGTCCACTACCCTGTTTTCCTTGCCCAGAACCATTACTGTTAGATGCTTTCGCTATATCTGTATCAACAATAATATCGTATATTTTATTTGGAGTTAAATTATTCATAATAGCAATTTCGTTGAGCGTTTGAAGAGCGTTATCAAAAATTACATTATTTTGTTTTAATGTTTTTCTAATATGATCTAAACTAATGCTATCTAATTCATTACTCAATTCTAATAGACTTAAATCTTCGGCATGCGGTATTGGTGGAGTAGATAATTCCTCGTTTTCCCAACTTTCGCTTAAGTATTCGCCATAGTCAATAACGTAACTTACAGGAGGTAGGTTGTATATTGTTCCTAGTACAAGTGCAACAACTATAACTAAAGAAATAGTAAATTCCTTAAGTTTATTAAATCCACTATGTTTTTTGCTAATAATATATGACCAAAACCCTTTCCAGTTAATCCAAAATAGATGAAGAACAGAGAAAATTACAAATATGAACGAAAAAACTGTATGTATTTCTTGCCAAGTTTCTTTATTAAAGCCAAAGATTGTCCAATTAATCCAGTGTGCAACTCTTCCTGGAGGTTTCAAGTATAATATTATTCCTGTAAGAAATATAATAAAAAACGAAAATGTTAATGTAAAACTTATAAAAACTTTCCAGCTAAATTTTTTTTTCATATTTAAATATTTTAAATGTATTTATTAATTGTAAACTATTATGTGTTATTATTTTAGACTATTGAGGTGGAATTGGTGGTGGTGGCAGTGGAACTGCCATAAATAAACTTGTCAGTTCTGGTGCTTTATTTGCTGCTATCCAATTAGCAAGTCCTGCTTTCCAAACTAAAGTATCTTTTGTTATTTGATTGGACTTAACCATTTGTTGCAATGTATTCATATCAAACGGACCTTGTTGTTGTCCATTTACTACAATATGAAATGCAATAGTTGGTGGCGTTGGCGGAGGTGTATTAGCCGCTTGTTGACCTTGCTGTTGTGGTTGATTCATAGAACCCATCATTTGACTAGCCATAGCCATACCCATTCCTAAACCCATACCTTCTGAAGCTCCGCCTCCACTAGGATTATTGGCTGCTGCTTCCATTGCTTCGGCAGTTTGAAACTGTTGATATTTTCCTAAATCACCTATTACTCCCATACTTGAACGTTTATCTAATGCTTCTTCAACATTTTTAGGTAGGCTTATGTTAGAAACTAAGAATTTAGTCATATCAACTCCATACTCTGCATATTCTGGAATTAATTTTTTGCCAACTAATTCAGATACTTCGTCGTAGTTTGCAGCCATATCCAAAATTGGAATTTTTGCTTCGCCAATGGCATCTGTAAATCTAGTGATAATAATATTTCGTAATTGATTTGTAATTTCGTCGGTTGTAAAGTCACCATCGGTACCTGCTACGCCTTTAATAAAAGCTGTTGCATCGCTAATTCTAAACTCATAAGCACCAAAAGCTCTAATTCTAATTGGTCCAAATTCAGGATCACGTAGCATTATTGGATTAGGAGTCCCCCATTTTAAATCTGTAAATTTCTTTGTGTTTACAAAATACACTTCTGCTTTAAATGGACTATTAAAACCATATTTCCAGCCTTTTAGTGTTGATAATACGGGCAAGTTCTCTGTTTTAAGAGTGTACATTCCTGGAGGAAACACATCTGCAATTGTTCCTTCGTTAATAAAAACTGCAATTTGCGACTCTCTTACAGTCATCTTTGCACCAATTTTTATTTCGTTATTGTGTCGCTCGAATCTATGAACTATTGTATTATTTGTTGAATCTAACCATTCAATAATATCAATAAATTCACCTTTTATTTTACTAAACAAACCCATTTTAATCGTTTTTAATTAATATTGTATCAAATTTAATAATAAATTAAACATTTGCAATAAGTAATATTCTTAAATTTATATAAATAATTATGATAATATTTTTATCAATATTCTACTTTATCTTTCCGCTCTTAATAATTTGGCTAATTGGCAAGTATAATTTTCTATACAAAATTGGCAGTATTGTTTTGGTTTATATTGTTGGAATTACAATAGGTAATATAAATGTATTACCCGAAAATATTTTAGCCACCCAAGATATAATTACCACAATTACAATTCCTCTTGCAATTCCATTGTTGATATTTACTTTTGATATTAAAAAATGGATGAACTTGGCTAAAAAAACATTTGTTTCGCTTGTAATTACTATAGTTTCCGTTGTATTAATTGTGGTTATTTCTTCGTTTATTTTTGATGATGGTTCTAGTGAGTACTGGAAAACTTCAGGAATGTTAGTTGGTGTATACACTGGTGGAACACCTAATTTAGCTGCAATAAAAACTGCTTTAGATGTTAGTTCTGAGACATACATTCTAACTCATACTTTTGATATGATTTTTTCTTCTATTTATTTACTGTTTCTAATGGTATTTGGACGAAAATTATTCGGTTTGTTTTTACCCAAATATAAATCGTACGATAATATTGCTAGTGATATTGAACTTAAATCTTTTGATGGATTTTTCGCTAAATCATCAATAATGGAGTATCTAAAATCCTTAGGATTTGCTATAATTATTTTTGCAATTGCTGGCGGACTTAGTTTATTGGTTACAAAAGATTACTCTATGCTTGTAGCAATTTTAACAATAACTACTTTAGGAATTGTTGGTTCTTTTATGCCTTTAATAAATAAACTAAAAAAATCATTCGATTTAGGAATGTATTTAATTCTTGTGTTTTCGTTAACTGTTGCTTCTATGGCGGATCTTTCTAAATTTTCATTCGATTCTATTTATCTGTTATTAAATGTTGGATTTGTAATCTTTGGAAGTATAATTTTACAATTAATATTGTCTAAAATCTTTAAAATAGACACCGATACAACAATAATTACATCAACAGCCTTAATATGCTCCCCTCCTTTTGTTCCTGTAATTGCTGGTGCACTTAGAAATAAAGAAATAATTTTCTCTGGATTAACTATTGGCATTATCGGATACGCAATTGGAAACTATTTAGGTATATTTGTGGCTTATTTATTAAAATAGAACAAAATGGATATTAAAAATAATTTTACGGAACTTGCATTAACACGACAATCTGTAAGAAAATATATAGACAAACCTGTAGAAGAAGAAAAAATTAACGAAATAATTGAAGCTTGTAGAATTGCACCATCGGCAAGTAATTCGCAACCATGGAAAATTATTATTGTTAACGAACCAGAGTTAAAAAATCAAGTTGCAGAAGCAACTTATAGCACTGCGGTTAAATTCAATAAATTTGCTCCTCAGGCCAGTGCTATTGCTGTTATTGTTTTAGAAAAACCTAAACTTATTACGCAGGTTGGAGGATTAATAAAAAACAGATCCTTTCCTCTAATTGATGTAGGAATTGTATCGGAACATTTTTGTTTAAAATCTACCGAATTGGGATTAGGAACTTGTATGCTCGGCTGGTTTAACGAAAAAAAGATAAAATCTCTGCTTAAAGTTCCAAAAAGCAAACGTATTGGCTTAGTTATTACTTTAGGCTATGCACCTGATGATTATAAATTAAGAGAAAAAACTAGAAAAGATACTGCTGAGATGAGTGCTTTTAATGGGTATTTGTAGATTTTATTTAGTAAAATAACAAATTATAAAAAAAAAGAATCTAGTAATTTCAATATTGTTATTTATTTTTTTAATTTTATAAAAAATAATAAATAATATAAGAAATGGAAAAAATTGAATTATGGGCTTTTAATGCCTTAGATGTTATAATGCAATATGCCCCTCAGGTTTTATTGGCATTAATTGTTCTGATTATTGGACTTTTTATAGTTAACAAACTGGTAAAAGTTATAAAAAAATTAATGCTAAAAAGGAATATTGACGAATCGTTAATTGGATTTATAGGTAGTTTAATTAGTGTAATATTAAAAGTTCTAGTATTAATTAGCGTTGCAGATATGATAGGTATTAAAACAACTTCGTTTATTGCAATTATTGGTGCTGCTGGTTTAGCTATTGGTTTAGCATTACAAGGGACACTTGCAAATTTTGCGGGAGGTGTATTAATTTTAATATTTAAACCATATAAAGTAGGTAATTTAATCGAAGCTCAAGGTAGTTTAGGTTCTGTAAAAGAAATTCAGATATTTGTTACAATATTAACAACATTCGAAAACAAAACTATTATTATCCCTAACGGAGCAATTTCTAATGGAAGTATTACGAATTATTCCACTGAGGGTAAAATTAGAGTAGATTTAGATTTTGGAATTTCATACGATTCAAGTATTAAAGATGCAAAAGAAGTAATAATGAATGTTATTACAAATCATCCGAAAGTATTAAAAGAACCTGCACCTTTTGTTGGAGTATCCTCTTTGGGTGATAGTGCTGTAAATCTTGCAGTTAGACCATATTCTAAACCAGAAGATTACTGGACTGTATATTTTGATGTATACGAAGCTGGGAAAGAAGCCTTAGATGCTGCATCTATTACTATTCCATTCCCTCAGGTTGATGTACATGTAGATAAATAGTATATATCTACGTAAATTAATTAAAAACGAGTCAAAGAGTTATTAAACCTTGACTCGTTTTTTATTTTTAACTACTAAACATTTGTGTTGATACAAAGCTCTTATTTATTCTTATCTTTTAAAGATTTCATAATAATAAGCTGCAGAACATTTCTTTTATAAAATCTTCCGAATTTTTTATATTATTTTAGCGAATATATAAACTTGTTAATTCAATTTTAAACTTAAACACACAAAAGAATGATTTATCCTAAATTACAAATTGCCCTTATATTGCTGGCTTTTATCCTAAATTCTTGTGGAAAGTCTGTTGTTATTGAACAATCAAACATTAAACATCTAAACAAAAGGGTTGCTGCTGAGTGGGAACCTGCTATTGGAACTATTGTTGTGTGGCCTTTAGATTTACCTCATAAACTTATTATAGAATTAGCTAATGATGCCAAACTATACACTATGGTTCCTAACCAAGAAGAGATAGCTGTAGCTAAAGAATGGTACACAAAATGGGGCATTGACTCTAATAATGTTGAATTTATTGTGTCTACACAAGGGCTAGATTCTTGGTGGGCCAGAGATTGGGGTGCTTTTGCTGTATTCGATAGTGTGGGTATTTTAAGTATGGCCGATGGTCAATACCAATATAGTACACCTATTACAACTATGGGCTGTAACGATTCGTTGCAGTTTTTATTTACTGAGAAAGATTCTATTACTGGCGAAGAAAAAATAATTATGATGACAGACGACGATGATACGCCTATCGACATTGCCAAATATATGGGATTAGAAAGAATTAATCTTCCATTTTCTTACACTGGAGGTAATGTGTTTATGGATGGTAAAGGAACAGCTTTATCTACTTGCATTATTAAAAATGAAAACAACTACATTGGATGCAACGTAGAAAAATTACTTACCGATGCTGAGTCGTACCTTGGAATTGAGAACTATAACTTTATCTCTAACTTCGAAAATAGAGGTATACAACATATCGACTGTTTGCTAAAAATGTTAGATAATAACAGATTGTTTGTAATGCAGCCACCTGTAGATCACGAACTGTATCAAGTATACGAAGACATTGTAAATAACGAACTGTCTGCACTTAGGAATGCAAACGGCGAAGCTTACGAAATAATAAGATTAAATACAGAAAGATATGCGGGCGAAAGATTAGCTGCTTACTCTAATTCTTTAATCCTTAACAAAAATGTATATGTTCCATTGTTTGGCATTGCTCAAGACTCTATTGCTCTTGCCCAATGGCAAACTGTAATGCCTGGATATACAATAAAAGGGTTTGTTTACAACGTGCACGAAGAACCTATGCTTCATAAAAGGGTTAGAGAACGCCGTGCCGATGGTTTTGGATGGAAAGATGGAGATGCTCTACATTGTAGAACTCGTGCTATATGGGACCCAGAGATGCTTTATATATCTATGACAAAAAAAGCCATCAAAACTGAAAATAACTACTTGTTAGAGGCTAATATAATAGACTATAGTAATTCGGGTTTTCTTAGAGATAAATTGCAATTAATGTGGAGAGAAAAAGGTACTGAAGCATGGAATTCTAAGCAAATAGAAGAAGTCGATAAAAGCAATTTTTACAAAGTAAACTTATTGGACTTAAAAGCTAATAAAACAATTGAGTATTATATTACAGCCACCACTACCACAGGTAAAATACAAAATAACCCAATGACTGCTCCAGAAGGATTTTACTCTTTCACTACAAATTAAAAACCTTATTAAGTATTAAAAGCATAGAGATAATATT
>DAOVTE010000071.1 GCA_030627705.1 Bacteroidales bacterium | reverse complement strand
GGGTAAACAAGATTATGAGCAAAAAGTTAAACCTCAAAATATGTTGTTTCCAGAGGGAATTAGGTATAACCGAAAAAAACAGCATTATCGAACCCATAGAATAAATTCATTGTTTACTTTAAACACTTTGTTTTCAGAAACTTACGGTGATAAAAAACAAAGAGGAGAAACCATTTTTTATGATTTCCCCTCGCAAGTGGGCCCACATGGGCTCGAACCATGGACCCCCTGATTATGAGTCAGGTGCTCTAACCAGCTGAGCTATGGGCCCAAAAAGTAATTATAAATTATTACTTTTGGGACTGCAAAAATATATAAATTTTTTTAATTACAAATTTAATTTAATGATTAATCTTACAAATATTAAAAATATTATTTTCGACCTTGGTGGTGTAATCCTTAACATAGATTATAACTTAACTGTTGAGGAGTTTAAAAAACTTAAACTAGAAAATTATAATAAGCTTTTTACACAAATGCAGCAAAGTAATTTATTTAATCTCTTCGAAACAGGAAAGGTTAGCCCTCAGGTGTTTAGAGAAGAAATTAAGAAAATTTCAAATATTGAGATTACAGACTTGCAAATAGATAATGCGTGGAATGCTATGCTGCTAGATTTTCCAACTAAAAGAATAGAATTGCTTAGAAAATTAAAAAATAAATACAGAACATTTTTACTTAGCAACACGAATATTATACATTTAAAAGAATATAATAAAACTCTACAAAATAATTTTGGACTAGAAAACATGTCTCAGATTTTCGAAAAAGAATACTATTCGCACGAAATTGGAATGAGAAAACCAAATCTTAATATTTTTGAATTTGTTTTATCTGAGAACAATTTAATTGCAAAAGAAACTCTATTTATTGACGATTCACCACAGCATATTGCAGCAGCAACCAAACTTGGTATTAATTCTTACCACCTTACTGATGGAGAAACTATTAATGATATTTTTAAAATTTGATTAAATATGTTTTAAAAAAGTAAAATTTTCTTGCATTATGCACATATGTGCATTATATTTGTGCTGTAATTATTAATTAAAGAACAGAATTATGCCAAGAAGAGATAAAACAGGACCTATGGGAAATGGTTCTCAAACAGGAAGAGCTTTAGGTAATTGTACAGATAGTAACCAAGCTAGTATAGAAAACAACACAAGTTTTTATGGTAGAAGAAATGGTTTTGTTGACGGAAATCACAAAGGAAATGGCTATGGTAGAAGATTGGGATATGGATTTAGGCAAGTTGCATTAAGTTCTACCCAAAATACAATACCTAACGTAAAAGAAGAAACTCTAATTAAAAATCAAATTAATATTTTAAAAGACCAATTAGAAAGTCTAGAAGAAAAATTACGTACACTTAATAAATAATATTATGAGCGGTAAAGGTAGAGGTAACGGACAAAAAGACGGACAAGGTTCTGGTAGAGGGCAAGGCTTTGGCGGAGGAAAAGGTAAAAACAACGGAGGTAGTTTTGGTACTGGAGGCTTTTGTGTTTGCGCAAAATGTGGCGAGAAAATACCTCACCTACAAGGCATAAAGTGCACAAATATAAAATGTCCTGCTTGCAGGCATACAATGATTAGAGAAGAACTTTTAAATAAATAAAATAGTCCTCTTCTTTGGAGAGGGTTGGGTGAGGCTTATGAAAGTAGCAATAGCAAGCGGAAAAGGGGGAACTGGTAAAACCACTCTGTCTACAAATTTAGCATCTTTTTTGTCTGAAAATAATAAAGTTGTATTAACCGATTTAGATGTAGAAGAGCCCAATTCGGGTTTATTCTTAAAGTCTGAATTAATTCATTCCGAGGATAAATTTAAAATGATTCCTGAATGGAATAAAACTGATTGCACGCTTTGTGGAAATTGCCAGAAGGTTTGTAATTACCATGCAGTAATACAATTAGGCGACATGATTATGGTATTTCCAGAATTGTGCCATTCGTGCTTTGCTTGTTCAGAGCTTTGTCCGACCAACTCGCTACCAATGATTCCCCAGAAGATGGGCGAATTAAAGCATTTTAAATCTAAAAATTTAGATTTTGTAGAAAGCCGTATAAAAATTGGCGAAGAACAAGCTGTGCCATTAATTAAGCAAACCTTAGATTATATTGATGAAAATTTTGACGACAAAGTAATTAAAATATACGATGCGCCACCGGGAACGTCTTGTCCAGTAATAGAAGCAACTAAAGATGCCGATTTTGTAATTCTAATTACAGAGCCAACGCCATTTGGATTAAACGACGTAATTCTAGCTATAGATACCATGAAAGAACTCAAAAAAGAATTTGGAGTGGTTATTAATAGATGTGGAATAGGTAATGATGATATAATAAAATATTGCGATAAGCATAATATTACTATCATAGCTAAAATACCTAATCAAAGAGCTATTGCAGAGCTATACTCTAATGGAGAACTATTATGGGATAAAATTCCAGAAGTAAAAGTAGAATTAGAGAAAATTGCAAAATATTTAACAGCATTCAACATTAATGCGAAGCCAACTTTATAAACTAGTACAATGAAAGAAATAGTTGTAATATCAGGAAAAGGGGGAACAGGAAAAACCTCTATAACAGCTTCTTTTGCGGTTTTAGCAGATAGAGATGTTGTAATTGCAGATTGCGATGTGGATGCCGCAGATATGCATATTTTAATGCAGCCAGAAAATGCTAAATCGGAGGATTTTTACAGTGGCGAATTAGCGGTTATAGATCAAGATACTTGTACGCAGTGTGGCAAATGCTTTGATGTTTGTAGGTTCAATGCTATTGATGTGAACAATGGAATCCATATTGTAGATGAATTATCTTGCGAGGGTTGTGGTTATTGTGCTAGAGTTTGCCCCGTAGAGGCCATTACAAATGTTCCGTTAAATGTAGGTAAATGGCATATTGCCAATACCCGATTTAATCAGCCTTTTGTGCATGCAAAATTAGGAATCGGAGCCGATAATTCGGGTAAATTAGTAGCGCAAGTTAAAAATGTGGCTAAAAATATTGCCGAAGAATATAATAGACCTTACATTTTAGTTGATGGCTCACCAGGAGTAGGTTGTCCTGTGGTTTCGTCTTTGTCTGGAGCACATTTTGTGATTTTGGTAACTGAGCCAACAGTTTCGGGTTTACACGATTTAAAACGAGTTTACGAATTGGTGAGTAAATTCCATATTAAAGCAGGTTGTATTATTAATAAGGCTGATTTAAATATAGAAAAGACCAATGAAATCTTAAATTTTTTAAAAGAAGAAGATATTATTCATTTAGCAAATTTGCCTTACGATGAAGCTTTTACCGCAGCAATGACAGAATGCAAAACCATTGTAGAGTTTGACGATAGTATTATTAAAGAAACTTTAGTTCAAACTTGGGAAAACATTAAACAAATAGTCGGTTAATTTTTAACCTTATAACTTTTAAATTTTATAAACGATATTTATATGAAAATAGCATTTACAACAAAAGGAACAGAATGGGATTCTAAAATGGATCCAAGATTCGGTAGAACAGAATTTTTCGTTGTTTATAACGAGGATACAAAAGAACTAACATCAGTAGATAATAAAGATGTAGAAAACGATGCGCATGGTGCGGGTCCAAAAGCAGCACAGCGATTATTCGAGCTAAAAGCCGAAGTATTAATAACAGGAAATGGCCCTGGAGGAAATGCCGCTACAGTACTTCAGAAAACAGGAACAACTTGTTATATTGGTGCTGGTGAAATGACCATAAAAGAAGCGTATGATGCTTATAAAAATAATGATTTAAAGAAATTCTAGTCATATGAAAATAGGAATAATTATTTGCGATAGATACAAATCTTGTTCTGGAGGAAAGTGTTTTAAAGCAATGCAGAATAGGGAAGGTGCTTTTGATATTTATAAAGAAAATGAAGAGCTAGAAATTGCAGGTTATACAAGTTGTGGCGGTTGTCCAGGAGGAAATATTGAATATGCTCCAGAAGAAATGATTAAAAATGGAGCCGAAGCTATTCATTTAGCAACGGGCTTTGTAGTTGGTTACCCTCCATGTCCATATATATCTGTTTTTAAATCTTTTGTAGAAGATAAGTATAAAATCCCATTAATTATAGGAACACACCCAATTCCGGAAAAATATTTAATAACCCACACAAACCTTAAAACTTGGGAATCAGACGATTGGAAAGAAATAATTAAACCTACAATTTGTAGCACAGATCTAAGAAAAAAATATGATTAAAGTGTTTGTATTATAATCATATGTGCATTATATTTGCGCTTAAGTAATAGGATACTCTAAGTATGGCAAGACCAAAAAATAATAGAATAGTTAATCAGCCACCACTTTTCACCGAATTTAAACCAATGGGGATAAAAGGTAGAGATTTAGAAACCGTAATTCTGAGTCTTGATGAATTTGAAGCAATTCGCTTAGCTGATAATTTGGGATTTTCTCATGAAGAAGCATCGGAAGAAATGCAAATCTCGCGATCTACTTTCTCTAGATTAATTGATAAGGCAAGAACAAAATCTGCCGAAATGCTTATTAAAGGAAAAAAGCTTATTGTAGATGGTGGCAATGTGCATTTTAGGAAAAACATTATTAAATGTAGAGATTGTGCTTATTTATTCGAAATAAATATTAATAACAAAGTAGAAAATTGCCCAAATTGTGAATCAAAAAATATACTAAACTTGGCTGGAGGATTTGGCCACGGAAAATGTTGTACAGAATAAATTAAAAGAATGGATAAAGAAATAGTATTAAAAGCAATTAAATTTGTTGAGCACCCTGCAATAAATGCAACATTACAAGAATTAGGAATTTTAAGTAAAGTTGAAGTTTCTGGCGAGCTAATTAAAGCAGAATTTAGTCTGCCATTTCCAAATATTCCAATCAAAGATGATATGATTGGTTCTGTGCAAATTATAGCAGAATCGTTTGGTTTCGAGTTTTTACATACCGAGCGAATAATGAACGATGTAGAAAAAACAAGGTTTATGGAATTAGAAAAAGCAAATTGGAAAGGTGGTTCAACTGCTTGTAGTTGTTAATTGATATGAAAAATAAATGTAAATATTTTCCAATAACGGCCTTCTCAATTATTATGGGATTGTCGGGTATGACAATAGCATTCGATAAATTTTCGCATATGGATTTGCTATCGCCATTATTTTTTGAAGGTTCACTATTTTTAACATTAACACTTTTTGCATTGTTTTTATTAATGTATAGTATAAAGTTTTTAATGTTTGCAGAAGAGGTTCGTCAAGATGTGAATCATAGGATAAGAGTTAATTTTTTCTCAACCATTTCAATTTCATTCTTGTTATTATCGATTGCATTTTTAGATTTTCATAAATTTACGGCAGAAATATTTTGGTATATTGGACTTGGCTTGCATGCATTTCTAATGTTTTATACAATTTCTTATTGGATAACGAAAAATATTGATATTAAATTTATGAATCCAGCGTGGTTTATTCCTGTTGTTGGTAATATGCTTGTTCCCATTGCAGGAGTAGAATTTGCTCCAAAGGAAATTAATTTTTTCTTCTTTGTAACTGGCTTTTTCTTTTGGATAGTTCTTTTTGTAATTTTTCTAAATAGAGTGATATTTCATCACCAGCTACCACAAAAATTTATGCCAACGCTATTAATATTAATAGCACCACCTTCTATTGGATTTATTTCGTACATAAAAATCACTAACAGTCTAGATTATTTCGCAGTTGCTTTATTGTTTATGGCGTATTTCTTTGTAGTATTAATTATATTTTTATACCAAAGTTTTGCAAAATTAAAATTCTATCTTTCGTGGTGGGCTTTTACATTTCCATTGATGTCGGTTACAATAGCTTCATTATTAGCTTTTCATAAATCGCAACAAGTATTTTACAAATTCCTTTCGTTTGGGTTTTTTGCTATAGGATTAATAGTAATATCTTTAGTAATATGGAAAACAATTACGAAAGTTAGAGAAGGAGAAATTTGTGTAAAAGAAGATTAATAACTTATGAAAATCTCTAAAGAAATAAAAGATTTTTTCGAGCAAGTACCATTTATGGCGCTTGCTACGGTAGACGAAAACGGAATTCCAAATGTGTCTGTAATTGCATCAAAAAAGATAATTTCTGAAGATACAATTCTGACTATTGACACTTTTCACGATAAAACATTGCATAATATTTCACAAAACGGAAACGTTGCAATTGCAATGTGGAAAGATTCTGTAGGATACCAAATAAAAGGTAATGCAAAGGTTTTTACCGAAGGCGATTTCTTTGAATCTGGCAAAGAATGGATTCTGAAAATAAAACCACAAAAGATTGTAAAAGGAGTAATAGAAATTAAAGTAACAGAAATTTATTATTTAACTCCATCTTACGATTTGGCAGGGAAGAAACTGAAAGAAAAGTAAACTGTAGAGGCAGTTAAAGTGCGTGTAGTTATTAATTTAATAAAAAAAACATGAAAAATTTAAGAATTGCGTTTGCAACAGATGATAAAATAAATTTTACAAAAGAACATTTCGGCGAAGCTAAAGAATATCTGATATACGAAATCACAAAAACAGAAGCTAAATTAATTACAACAGTAAAAAATGTAAGCCCCGAAGAAAAAATGCACTCTGATCCAAATAAAGCAAAAGGGGTTGCTCATCTATTAAAACCATTTAAGGCTCAAGTTCTTGTAAACAAGGCGTTTGGTGGGAATATTAAGCGAATGCAACAAAAATTTGTTGTAATTTTAAGTAATGAGAATAATATAAATTTCTGTATAAAGAATATACAAACATTATTTAACACAGTTTCCGAAGAATGGGAGAAAGGGGAAAATAGAAATTATTTAAGAATATAATGGTAAATCTAGAACTAAAAGACAAAATAACAAAATTATTAGAAGATGTTCGCCCATATTTACAAAACGATGGAGGCGATATTGAACTAATAGAAATTACTGACGATTTAACTGTTGTAGTTAATCTTTTAGGTGCTTGCGGAACTTGCCCAACAAGTGTAGTAACTCTAAAAATGGGTGTAGAAAAATATCTAAAACAGCATATGCCTGAAATTAAAGAGGTTGTAAACGCTTCAGAATTATATTAGAATGATAATCCCTAAAGAAATAAAAGATTTTTTCGAGCAAGTACCATTTATGGCACTTTCTACGGTAGACGAAAACGGAATTCCAAACGTGTCTGCAATTGCATCAAAAAAGATAATTTCTGATGATACAGTCTTAACTATTGATACTTTTCACGATAAAACATTGCATAATATTTTGCTAAACGGAAACGTTGCAATTGCAATGTGGAAAGATTCTGTAGGATACCAAATAAAAGGTAAAGCAAAGGTTTATACCCAAGGCGACTTCTTTGAATCTGGCAAAGAATGGATTCTGAAAACAAAACCACAAAAGATTGTAAAAGGAGTAATAGAAATTAAAGTAACAGAAATTTATTATTTAACTCCATCTTACGATTTAGCAGGCAAGAAGCTAGTAGAAAAGTAAACAGTTTATTTTATCTGCATTTATGCAAAAAAAATAGTGTAATTTTGTCGACCAACAAAAAAAGTAGATAAATGATATTAGTAAATGCGCTTACCGTAGAGTTTTCTGGCACTACACTTTTCGATAATATTTCTTTCTCCATAAATAATAAAGACCGCATTGCCTTAATGGGTAAAAATGGTGCTGGGAAATCTACTTTGCTTAAAATAATTGCAGGAGTTTCTACTGCTACAAAAGGCAATATCTCGCATGCAAAAGATACTGTAATTGCTTATCTGCCTCAGCATTTAGATGTAGACGATAACCGTACAGTATTTAAAGAAGCCGCACAAGCTTTTTCCGATTTAATTGAAATGGAAAAAGAAATGGAAGACCTTAACGAGCAATTAACAACTCGTACCGATTACGAATCTGATGCATATTCAAAAATCATAGAAAGAGTATCTATATTAAGCGAAAAATTATATTCTACAGAAGATAATAATACCGATGCCGAAGTAGAAAAAGTACTTTTAGGATTAGGTTTCTTACGCAAAGATTTCGACCGTTTAACTAGCGAACTTAGCGGTGGATGGCGTATGCGAATAGAATTAGCAAAAATACTTTTGAAAAATCCAGATTTAATTTTATTAGATGAGCCAACAAATCATTTAGATATAGAATCGGTGCAATGGCTAGAAGATTTTTTAATAAATTCGGCAAAAGCTGTAATAATAATATCGCACGATAGAGCATTTATAGATCGTATTACAAATCGAACTATAGAAGTTAGTATGGGACGAATTTACGATTATAAAGCAAACTATTCTACTTATTTAGAACTACGAAAAGAGCGCCGTAAACATCAGCAAAAAGCTTTCGACGAGCAACAAAAAATGATCGCTGAAACAACAGTATTTATCGATAGATTTAAAGGTACATATTCAAAAACTCTGCAAGTTCAATCTAGGGTTAAAATGCTAGAAAAACTTAAAATTGTTGAGATAGATGAGGAAGATAATTCAGCTTTAAGATTAAAGTTTCCGCCCGCACCAAGAGCAGGTTCTTTCCCTGTAATTATTAAAGATTTAAAGAAAACTTATGGACAGCACACGGTTTTCGAGAATGCTTCTCTTACAATAGAACGTGGCGAACGTATAGCTTTTGTTGGTAAAAATGGCGAAGGAAAATCTACTTTAGTAAAATCTATAATGGGCGAGATTGAGTACGATGGTGAACTTATTCTAGGGCATAATGTGCAAATTGGATATTTTGCGCAAAACGAGGCTTCGTTATTAGACGAATCGGAAACAATTTTTGCAACCGTAGACAATGTTGCAAAAGGAGAAATTCGAAAAAAACTTAGAGATATTCTTGGCGCGTTTATGTTTTCTGGCGACGATATAGATAAAAAAGTAAAAATTCTATCAGGCGGTGAGCGTACCCGTTTGGCAATGATAAAATTGCTTTTAGAGCCCGTAAACTTATTGATTCTTGATGAGCCAACAAATCATCTAGATATTAGAACAAAAGACATTTTAAAATCTGCCTTACAAGATTTCGATGGAACATTAATTCTAGTTTCCCACGATAGAGATTTTTTAGATGGTTTAGCCGATAAAGTTTTTGAGTTTGGACAACAAAAAATTATAGAACACCTAGGCGATATTAACTATTTTCTAGAAAAAAAGAAAATGGATAATCTTAAAGAAATTGAGCGTAAAAAGGTTGTGTGATACCTAGTGTATTAGATGTTATTATTTGCTTGTTATATTTTAACTATTTGCTGTTCTAATTCTTGTAATTTCTTGAGCAATATTTTATTAAAATTACAACAAACAATTACCTCAATAAATTAATTGTGCCTTTTTTTGTTAATATCTTACCACTATACAATTCTACTCTTGTATAATAAACATAAGTATCTATATTTTGTGGCTTACCTTTATATGTACCGTCCCAGCCTTTTTTCATGTCATTAGAAAAATAAACTAATTCTCCCCAACGGTTATAAATATTAAATTCTATAAGGGTTTTTACTCCCCAACCTCTAACATAAACTATATCGTTATTGTTGTCGCCATTTGGCGTAAAAGTATTTGGCACATCTAATGAGTATTCCTCTATTACAGTAACTGTAATAGGAGCATTTTTAATAAAGCATCGTCCTGTACTATCTGTGTATTCAATAATATATGTTGTTGAAGTTAATGGTTGAACAGTTACTTCTTCGCAATCTAAACAAGTAATTTTATAATCTGGACTCCATATATACGATACATTTTCTTGGTCTGCATATATATACAAAGGAACATATTCTCCGATTATTATTGATGTATCGTTGTGTATATCATCAATTCTAGGTTCTTGCTGTACAGCAATTAATAAACTATCTAAATTATTACAACCTCTTTCATCTGTAATTTTTGCAAAATATTTTATTGTAGAATCTGGAGTAGAACTAATATAAAAATTGCTTGTATCGTTTAGCCATTTATTTGGCGACCAAGCAATAGAATTTCCTCCATTTACATTTATATCAATTGTTTCTCCTCTACATATTAACGAGTCTGGCGATATATTCATAGGTGGGGTTTTATAGACAATAATTTGTTTTACCATAGTGTCTGAGCAATCAATATCATTACTTACAATTAATTCTAACGCATAATTTACATCAAAAGCAGTAGGGTTAAAGTATGTATGTGGGCTTGGTGTTTGTCCAGTCTGCGAGCTTCCATCACCAAAATTCCAATACCAATTTTCTACTTCTTTAGAGTTATCTGATAAAAGAATCTCGAAAGGTGAACAATGTAATATTGTATCGTTTGTTGTAATCTCATTAATATAAAAATCTGCTATTACTTCACGCACGAATATACTTGTGTCTAAACTAAGTTTACATTCAGGAGTATGACTTGAGAAAATATCTAAGTATATCAACATCTCTCCAACATCAGAAAAGCTATATGTGGTAGGCATACTAGTTATCATGCCTCCATCTTGAAAGCTTCCAATAAGATCTATAATATCTATAGTATTATTAAGACTAACAGTAAACTCTTCATCTTTACAAATAGTATCTTTACTAATATCTATTGTTCCGTAAGGTCCTTGAACTTCTACAGGTATAGAATCTATATCTGTGCAACCATAAGGCGTTTCTGCTTCTAATACAAGAAAATATGTTCCAGGTTTGTTGTAATAATGTTGGGGATATCTTTCAGCAGATGTTGCTCCATCGTTAAAGTTCCAATACCAGTATGTAGTATCATATTGATCTATAGTATTGTTTTGATAGAAATCTGCATCAATATATGTGCTTGTATAGCATTCGATTATTGTATCTGATAGGTCTTTAAATGATAAATCAACAATTATGTTTTGTACATCTACTTCTAGATACGATGTGTCTCTACAGCCCAAAGTGTCGTAAACTATTAATTCTATTGAATGTAAACCCACCGTTGAGTACGAAGTATTAATATATGGTGTAGATAATGTGTCGGTTTCTGTTCTCCAATCATAATTATAATAGTTTGTAGAATATGCACTTACTATTATTTGCTGATTTAAACACAATGTAGAATCCGAAGCTGTAATTAAAGATTTTACACCGTATGATTTAACTATAATATTTGATGTATCTTTGCAACCAATGTTATCGGTAATAATAAGCTTTACATAATACTGCTTATAATGATTTAATGTAGGATTATTAAATGTATGAGTTGGATTTATATTATTTGATGAGCCATAATTAAAATCCCATTCGTAGGAGAATATACCAAAATCTGAACTAGAAGAGTCTCCAAAAAGCTGAATATTAAATGGAGTACAGCCTTGCAAAGTATCAGAATAAATTACAGATATTGGTAAAGCCGAGAATAGTGTATCTACAATAGTATCTACACATCCATACATATCCCAAACTATAAGAGTATCGTAATAAGTACCTGGAGATAAATAAGTATGATAAATTGAAGAAATATTTGAAGGACCATAACTACTTCCATCGCCAAAACCAAAATAAAATAATGTAGCATCTTGCGAACCATATGCATTAAGATTTATAGAATCGCCAGTGCAATTACCAGAAAGCATATTTAAATCTGCTTGAATGTCGGTAACTGTTATAAGAATACTATCAACAATATTGCAACCTTGCGTATCATTATAAGTTTCTAATGTAAGCGTATAAATACCAGTTGCAGAATATGTATGAGTAATTGAATCTAATGTAGAATTTGTTATTGGAGGAGTTCCATCACCAAAATCCCATGTCCAATATTCAGCATCAATAAAATCAGCTACAATTGTCATATCATAAGGGTTATTACAATCTTTTATAGGATAATAACTCATAACAATAGGTCCCTTTACATAAAATGCATTTGGATATGTATAAGAATCTGTGCAGCCATTATAGTCAACAGTCAAAATAATTGGAGCATAGCCCGTATCAAGAACAATATAATCAGAATTTAAAGTATCATTTAGTACAAAGTTGGGTACAAAAAAATAATTGTTAAGAAAATTCCATTTGTAAAAATCAATTAAGTTGGTGTCAGACGATAAATTTGTAACAAACACTGTATAACTGGTATCTCTTGAACAAATAGTATCAGTTGGAGGTAACACAAAGTTTGGTATTTGGTGATCTCCAACATAAACTGTATCTACAATTGTATCGGTGCAACCAGCATCGTTAATAATTATTAATTCGACTGGCCATTCGCCTGCGGTATTAAAAGTAGAACTAGGATTATTTCCTGTCCCTATTAATGGTGCTCCTGAACTGAAAGACCAATTATAATTTGTTATGTTTCCTGTGTATGTACTGTTATCATTAAATGTAATGTACGCAGGTATACAAACGTTTGATGGATAATTAATAGAAAAATATGCTTCAGGATACTTTATATGTATATTGCTATCTAAAAAATAAGTGTCAGTACAACCATTTGCTGTAGTAACTATAAGATAATTTGAGTAATATTCTTCGCTAGAATAAGTATTAGTTATAGAATAAGTATGGGTTATAGGCATAGATGTTACCGAATCTGTAGTGCCATCACCAAAATCCCACTCCCAAGAAACAATATTAGTAGACGAAGCGTCTGTAAAAGTTACTTCTAAACTATCTTTACAACCAAAACTT
>DAOVTE010000163.1 GCA_030627705.1 Bacteroidales bacterium | reverse complement strand
AATCAAGAGAAATATTAGAATTGATATACAGTAAAGTAATTGTTTATTTATATTTTGAATAAATTGTTTCCTCATATTAAATTACACAAACGATTGCACACAAAACAACAAAAAACAGAAGTTAATAAAACCCTACTTAACCGCCTTCAGTTTCTCGTTAACTTTTTCTAAAATAAGTTTTTGAGCTTCAATTTCTTTAGATTTGTCTTCTTGGTTTTTTATGTTTGTTTTAATATCTTCTTCGGCAGTTTTAATTTTATCTTTGTAGCTTTCTATATTGCTTTTTAGATTGTCTTGTTCTTTAACCAGCTTTTCTTGTTCTTTATGTATAGAATTTAAGACTTTTTCTTCGGCCTTAATTTTATCTTTAATTGCATCTTTTGTGGTTTCTACAGCAAAATTATAGATAATAGATTTTAATGCTTTAAATTTATCTGGGTGTGTTGACGAACTTAAATAAACTCCTCCCAGATTAATAGCAATACTCAATTCTACATCGTTTTCTTTTGTTTCTTTTGTAAAAGCATAAATATCTAAAGAGTTTTCCGAAATTTCTGGAATTAAAGCATTATCGGCAAAAATTTCTTTTTTACTATTTACCTTTGCTTTATAGCTTTTCATAAATTTTTTCCATGCTTTTTCTACAAACTTTGAATCTACTTCGTATAAAGTAACACTAATAGAATTATGACTACCATCGTTAAATTTTGCCGAAGACTCTAAAACCTCTATCTTTTTTTGAGCATTAATATTTAGCGAAAATGCAAGAGCTACTATAAACAAAAGTAAATTTTTCATAATAATATTTTTTAGTTGTTATTTTTAAAAAGGTTTTCAAGGTAATGATATTTTACACCAAAAACAGATTTTAGGCTATCTATTTTGTCTAAATACTTTTTTCTGTCTAGCTTCTTATCTGACTTTGTTCCAACTATCATTACATTTTTATGTGTGTGTGCATCGGCAATAAATTCGAATACTTGTGTTTTATATTGATTAGCCTCTAGCATTAAACTACGAATTGTATCGGTTACAATTTCGGCTTGTCGCTCCTCTAAAATTCCAAATTTTACAACATCTTGCAATTCATTTTTAACATCGAATTGTTTGCGTATTTGTTTATGACAGCAAGGCGCTGTAATAATTATTTCGGCGTTAGAGCTAATTCCTTTGTAAATTGCATCGTCGGTAGCAGTATCACAAGCGTGCAGTGCAATTAATATATCTACTTTTTCGGTTTTGTAATTCTCTATGCTTCCTGTACTAAAATTTAAACCATCAAAATTACAATCTTTGGCAATGTTATTACACAGGTTTACCAAATCTTCTCGCATTTCTACCCCTGTAATACTTGCCTCAATATTTAATGTGTTTACTAAATAATCGTAAACAGCAAAAGTTAAATATCCTTTGCCCGAACCCATATCAATTAGCCTTAACGATTTTTTATTTTTTAAGCTAGATGCCTTAATTATTCCATCTATTGTTTCTACATACTTATTTATTTGCTTAAACTTATCGTGCATATTTGGCGCTATAACATGCTTTTCGGTAATCACACCAAGGCTTTTAAGATATTTGTTATTCTTTATTTGCACAAAGCGGTTTTTCTTCTTATCGTGATTTTTAGATTTTATACCAGTAGTTGAAGCTTTATTTTTTTCTAGTCTAGCAACCATTTTTTTGCTATACGACAGCCTGTAATCAGCCTCTGCTGTTAGTAATACACCATTTCTAAAACTATTTCCTAAATATTCGAAAACTTCCGTTTCGTAATTATCTAAATCGAAATTCTTGGTAATATCGTTTGTTTGATATGTGTAATTAAACGATAATTTACTTTCTAATTTAATTTCTACTAATCTAATCGTAATTTTTTTTAGTTCGCTAGATTTAGATCTAGGAACAGATATTACGAGCTTTGCAAAGCTCTTACTATTTAACGATTCGTTAATATGTTTAATAAATTCTGCTTTTTGCATTTTGATTATATTTTTAGATAAAAATTAATCTTTAGAAACTCCGCCCGAGATAATAAACTTAATTACCTCGCCAGAACTTTTGTTTATTGGTGTAATATACTCTACAGGAACAATAAAAAGTTCCCCAGAAAAAGCATACGAGTGTGGGAAATAAACTGCAACCTTATCGCCTTTAACACCTAAAGCAGATAAGTCTTTTTGAGTAATAAATCCTACCTTTTCTAAATTAGAAATATTATTCACTTTAACTAGAACAGGATTACTAAATTTCTTTTCTTTTCCTACAAAAGCAGACAACAAGTCTTTTATTGATGTGTATATTACTTTTACAAGTGGAGCTTTAGTTAGGTACTTATTAAATTGATTTCTAATCGGTTGGGTGATAAAGACTGTACCTAAAACTCCAATTAGTGTAATAAAAATAAATAGAATAATAATTCCTAGTCCAGGAACATCGAAAGGAACAATCTTAGATGCTAGATCATTAAGTTTTACAGCAATTATATAGAGAATATATATAGTTACGGTTATAGGTGTAACATATAATAAACCCTGAAAAAAAAATCTAAATATACTTTTCATTATTTTGTTTATACAAGTTTCTTAATCTAATTCTTCGTAGTCGGTATAGTTCTCGGAATTATTTTTGGATTTTTTTTTATTAATAGTTACTTCGCCTTCACTTCTATTATCCACATAGGTATTGTCTCTTTTATTTGTCATCTTATTTATCTGTCTTTTAACTAAAGCAGGAAATAAAAATCTAAAAATAAACCTAAATGCAAAGTAAATAATCGCAATAATAAATAATGTTCTAAAAAAACCCATACGACAAAGTTAAATTAAAATACTTTCTAAAAAAGAATTTAATTGCTATATTTAGCCTCATTTTAGATAAAATAACTTTTTTTAATAACTAACAATAAATAATTTTTATGAAATTATTATTATCAATAATTTTAATCACAACTGTGAGTTTTTGTTTTTCGCAAAACGACAGTATAAATAAAAAAGATATTTCTGGCTTAAAGCAGGGAGATTGGATCTTTTTTTACGATAGTGAGCAAGTGCAAAAAAAAGAAGAAGGTTTATATGATAATAATAAAAAAACAGGTATTTGGAAAGCGTACTATTTAAAAGGAAATTTAAAAAACGAAATAATTTATATTAAAAATAGGCCTAATGGCTATGCAAAATTTTATTACAAATCGGGCAAAGTTTCAGAAGAAGGAGTTTGGAAATCAAATAAATGGGTAGGAGAATATAAGTATTACCACGAAAATGGAAAACCAGCCTATATATGGAACTACAATGAAAGTGGGAAACGAACTGGCGAACAAAAATATTTTCACGAGAATGGCAAAGTAATGATAGAGGGTAGGTGGCAAGATGGAAAAGAAGAAGGAACAATAAAGGAATACAATAAGGACGGAAAACTTATTGCAGAAAAAACATTTGCCGATGGTAAAATGGACGAAACAACTGTGAAAGTTTATAAGATTGAGAGCACACCCTCTAAAGTAGACACTACAACCAAAATATCTAAAAACATTAATAAAGGCCCCGTAGACTATTTCGACGGTAATGGTTTTTACATAACTTATAATAAAAACAAAAAAATAGACAGAGAAGGTAATTTTAAAGACGGAAAATTTGATAGCGGCAAAAGATATTTTTATAACCCCGACCAAACACTACGAAAAACTGTTATATACAATAATGGGAATATTGTAGACGTAATTTATCCTAAAGAAAAAGAATAGCCTTTTGCAAATAATAATTTTAAGACTCAATATTTAATGAAAAAACTTTTTTTACTAGATGCTTATGCTTTAATTTATAGAGCATATTATGCATTTATAAGAAGCCCCAGATATAACTCAAAGGGGATGAATACATCTGCAATTTTTGGATTTACAAACACCTTATTAGAAATATTAAATAAAGAAAGGCCTAGTCATTTAGCGGTTGTTTTTGATCCTCCTTCGCCAACATTTAGACATATAGATTTTCCTTTGTATAAGGCTCACCGCAAGCCAACACCAGAAGATATAAAACTATCGGTGCCATATATTAAAGAAATAATTAAAGCTTTTAATATTCCTATTTATGAAGTTGATGGTTTTGAGGCAGATGATACAATTGGCACATTAGCAAAAAAAGCTGAAAAAGCAGGTTTCAAGGTTTTTATGATGACTCCAGATAAAGATTTTACTCAAGTTGTAAGCGAAAATATTTTTATGTACAAGCCTCGCCGATCTGGTATTACAGAGGAGATTATAGATGTTGAAAGAGTTAAAGAATGGTTTAGCGTAAAAGATCCTTTGCAAGTTATAGATATACTTGGACTTATGGGCGACGCTGCAGATAATATACCAGGAGCACCTGGAATTGGTGAAAAAACTGCAAAAAAACTTATTATCAAATACGGAAGTATAGAAAATATTATTGCAAATTCTAGTAAATTAGTTGGGAAACAAAAAAAAGCTATAGAGGAAAATATTGAGCAAATACTAAAATCTAAAGAATTAGCAACTATTGTTTTAGACGTTCCTGTAGAACTAAACGAGAGTGATCTTTTAATTGTTGATGGAGATGAAGACAAATTACACAAAATCTTTACAGATTTAGAATTTAGAAATTTATTACAACGATATTCGGGGTCAAAAGAAACTAAGAATATACCTTCTGTACCAAAACCCGAAAATGTAATACAAGGAGATTTATTTAGCCAAAATGTTAACATAGAAACTACCGAAAGCTCTATAAATACAATAAAAGATATTAATGTAGATTACAAATTAGTTGACACAAAAGAAAAACTATCAGAGCTAATAAATAAACTTTCTAAGGAAAAAGAAATTTGTTTCGATACAGAAACTACAAGCCTAAATGCAATTAATGCCGAACTTGTAGGGATATCGTTTTCGTACAATAAAAACGAAGCGTACTACGTAAATATTCCCAAAGACGATACTGAAATAATTAACGAACTTAAGTCTGTTTTTTCTGATAAGAATAAATTATTTATTGGTCAGAATATTAAATACGATATTTTGGTACTAAAAAATTATGGAGCAGAAATAAAAGGTAGTTTATTCGACACAATGATTGCTCATTATTTAATAGAGCCCGATTTGCGTCATAATCTAGATTATTTATCGGAAATCTTACTTAAATATAAGCCTATTTCGATAGAAGAAATTATTGGTAAAAAAGGAAAGAATCAACGCAATATGCGTGATATTGACATTGAAAAAATTAAAGATTACGCTTGCGAAGATGCAGATTTAACATATCAATTAAAATTAATATTAGAAAAAGAGCTAGAAAAACAAAATTTAAAAGATCTGTTTTATGATATTGAAATGCCTTTAATAAATGTTCTTGCAGATATGGAACATTATGGAGTTTCATTAGATACAAAAGCACTAAATATTTATGCTAAAGAACTTAACCAGGACTTAATAAAAATTGATAAAGAAATAAAAGAATTAGCTGGCTTAGATTTTAACATTGCATCGCCAAAGCAACTTGGTGAAGTTTTATTCGAGAGAATAAAAATAGATAGCAAGCCTAAAAAGACAAAAACAAAACAATACTCTACAAGCGAAGATGTACTTAAAAAATATATAAATACGCATCCTATAATTTCTAAGATATTAGAATTTAGATCGCTTAAAAAACTTATTTCTACATATGTAGAAGCGTTACCTTTACTAATAAATTCTAGAACTGGTAAAATTCACACTTCGTTTAATCAAGCAATTGCAGCAACTGGCAGGTTAAGTTCTACAAATCCTAATTTGCAGAATATTCCTATAAGAACTGCTAGAGGTAGAGAAGTTCGAAAAGCATTTATTGCAAGCACAGAAAATCATATATTTTTATCGGCAGATTATTCGCAAATAGAGCTTAGAATAATGGCACATCTTAGTAAAGATAGAAATATGATTGCAGCTTTTAATAATAATGAGGATATACACAGTTCTACTGCTGCAAAGATAAATAATGTAGATTTATCTGAAGTAACTAAAGAACAACGTTCAGAAGCAAAATCAGCAAATTTTGGAATTATTTATGGTATTTCTGCCTTTGGATTAGCCGAGAATATTGGAATTTCTCGTAAACAAGCAAAAGAATTAATCGATAGCTATTTCAAGACTTATCCTGATGTAAAAAAATATATGGATAACAGCATAAAGATTGCTAGAGACAACGAATTTGTACTAACAATAGCAAATAGAAAACGAAATTTAAAAGACATAAATTCTAGGAATCATTTAATAAGATCTATTGCTGAGCGAAATGCAATTAATGCACCAATACAGGGATCTGCAGCAGATATTATTAAAATTGCAATGATAAATATTCATGAAGAATTAATTAATCAGGGCTTAAAATCTAGAATTATCTTGCAGGTGCACGATGAACTTAATTTTGATGTATTTCTTCCAGAATTAGAAACAATTAAAGGTATTGTGGTAGATAAAATGGAAAACGCAGTTAAATTGTCTGTTGATTTAACTGTGGATATTGACAAAGGTAAAAACTGGTTAGAAGCACATTAATTTATAGCCATAAGTAGAATAAAACTATACTCAACTTTTTCAAGTTTTGTCCGCTTTTATCAACATTACTTTTATACGACAAAATTATCGTACGATAATTTTGTCGTACGATAATTTTGTCGTATGTTTACAAAATGAAGATAGAAAATATTAAGCCGTATGCTTTGTCGCCAACTATAGGGACAATGCCTGAAGACAAAATAGTAGGTCGTGAAAAAGAAATTGAAAGTTTATTAAGACTTTTAAAAGGGCAAAGTGTTTCTGTGGAAGAGATTCGCAGAATGGGTAAAACACTTTT
>DAOVTE010000159.1 GCA_030627705.1 Bacteroidales bacterium | reverse complement strand
AAGGGTACTCAGCTGTAAAAGGTATTTACGAAATAAATAAGCAGTATAAAGTTGATTTACCTATTACCGATGCAGTTTACAATATATTGTACGAAAAAATTGCTCCAGGAATGGAAATGAAAATTCTTGCCGATATTTTAAGGTAAATAAACTTATTCCGAATTAAAGTAATATAAGAAATATGCAGAAACTATATATTGTGTTCTGCAACTTCTTTTATTAAATGATGTTAAGAAAGCACGGTGAGCTTTATTGGCTTTAGTATATTTGGTAATAAATATCTTTGCTTTATAAGAACAATCTGCATTTTGTTAACCTGAAAACAGATAAAGAAACTATTGTTAATAAATTTGTTAAGAATTGAGTTAAGAAATATAAAATATTTGCATCAAACTATGCATAGGTTATTAAGATTTTGTAATTTTGTAAAAATTTAAAAATTATTAAACTATGTTTTCTGGAATAGTAGAAGAAGCAGCAAAAGTAATTGCTCTAGAAAAAGATCAAACAAATCTAAATATCACAATGGAATGTTCCTTTGTTGATGATTTAAAAATTGATCAAAGTATTGCTCATAATGGCGTTTGCCTAACGGTTGTAAGAGCAGGAAACGGAACATACACCGTTACCGCAATACAAGAAACTTTAGATAAATCTAATTTAGGATTACTAAAAATTGGTAATAAAGTAAACCTTGAGCGTAGCATGAAAATGGAAGCTTTTTTAGATGGCCATTTAGTGCAAGGGCATGTAGACCAAACAGCAGTTTGCACAAAAGTAGATGAGGTAGACGGAAGCTGGTATTACACTTTCGAATACGACCAAACAAAAGGGAATATTACTGTTGAAAAAGGTTCTGTTTCGGTAAATGGTGTTAGTTTAACCGTTGTTAACTCTAAAGAGAATTCTTTTCAAGTTGCAATAATACCGTTCACGCACGAAATAACAAATTTTCATGAGTTTAAAGAAGGTACTGTTGTTAACCTAGAGTTTGATGTTATTGGAAAATACATTCAAAAAATTGTAGAACAACAATTAGCCGCACGTAAATAATGATATTAAAAACTTTTTTTTCAGAGCTTAATATCATCGATATTTTTTCATCGTTTATGGTATTATTTGCTGTTATCGATATTATTGGATCAATTCCAATTATTTTAGATTTAAAAGCAAAAAACAATAAAGTAGAATCTGGTAAAGCAACCCTTGCGGCAACTTTGGTATTATTACTTTTCTTATTTATTGGCGAAGGAATATTAAACATTTTTGGTGTTGATATTGCATCTTTTGCTATTGCAGGTTCATTTATTCTTCTTGCTCTTGCCATTGAAATGATTTTGGGTGTAGAACTTTTTAAAGGTAATACATCGGATAGTGGCGGAGCGTCTATTGTCCCAATTGCATTTCCTTTAGTTGCTGGAGCGGGTTCTATTACAACACTTCTGTCGCTTAAAGCAGAATATGCAACAATAAACATTGTTATAGCAGTATTGTTAAATATGATGGTAGTCTACCTAGTTCTAAAAAGCACAAAATTTATAGAACGTATTTTAGGCAAAGCAGGTGTTGCAATCCTAAAAAAAGTTTTTGGAATAATTTTATTATCCATTGCAATAAAACTTTTCTTGTCTAACACAGGTATAGATATTAATGAAATAAAATAGTTTTATACAAAATCTACTATAAAATAAACCCCTAATTGTTAAAAACAGTTAGGGGTTTATTATATTATTTATTAAACTTATTTGCTAGCAACCACAATTAGAATTGCTATCGTAAATATCTCCTTGCATTTTTTTAAAGCATTTTATTTCGTCGTGTTTGGCACACGAAATACCTATTTTTTTCATTTCTGGATTATGACCTACAGACGTTATTGGAAATTTTCCTGCTTTATTAAAAACTAATTTCCCAAGTAATATTCTCGTCCCAAGCAAAACTAAACTTATTGCAAGAAGAACAATTGTTATTAATAAAAGTTTTATCATTTCTTATTTTTTTTGTAAATGTATAACTATCATTCTATATTTAAAAATATATAAATATGTTTTTAAATAATTTGTTTCAATATCAAGTTATTAAACTTCATATAGTATTTAACCATTTAGCATATTCTCTATAGATTTAATTTCTATAAATGTAGGGCTTTCTGTTTTTCCATAATTACCTGCAATTACGGTTACAACATCGGATAATTCAAAAGTATACAGATCTAACAGCCTATGTAACGAGTCTTTAATAAATTCATGAGAAGTTTCTTTTGGGTGCATATAATCGGCATATACACCATAAGTTAAGGCAAGTTCGCGCATAGTTTGTTTGCTGTAACATTGAACAAATGTATTACATTTACCCCTAAACGATGCAATATCTCTAATTGTTCTACCGGTGTATGTATCTGCTACAATTGCTTTTATATTTACTCTCTCTGTTGATTTCACTGCAGCTTTTACAAGATAAGTTGCAACTTCTGTATTTATTATTTTATGAGGAATATCTTTAAAAGAATCTACATTGTTTTCAATTTCTCGTGCAATTTTTGTCATTGTAGCAACAGATTTTTCAGGGAAATTTCCATTTGCAGTTTCTCCGCTAAGCATTAAAGCATCGGTTCCGTCATAAATTGCATTTGCAACATCATTTACTTCTGCACGTGTTGGTCTAGGATTTTTTATCATAGAATGGAGCATTTGTGTTGCAACAATAACTGGTTTCCTAAATTCTATACATTTTCTTATTAATGCTTTTTGTACAATAGGCATTCTTTCAGCAGATATTTCGATTGCTAAATCTCCTCTTGCTACCATAATACCGTATGATGCATTTAATATTTCTTCTATATTATCAACCCCTTGTTGGTTTTCAATCTTAGAAATAATCTTAATACTACTTTCTTGTGAATCTAAAATACTCTGAACAGCTATTACATCTTTCTCGTTGCGAACAAAAGAGTGTGCAATAAAATCTAAATTACTTTCTACAGCAAAATTTATAAAATCAATATCACGTTTGCTCAGCGATGGTAAATTAATATGTGCAGAAGGAATATTTACACTTTTTTTGCCTTCAATTACCCCGTCGTTTTTAACCTCGCATGTTAAATTATTTTTAGTCTTTTCAATAACTACAACCTCTAATATTCCATCATCAAAAAGAATTCTTGCGCCAACAGGAATATCTTTCACAAAATTATTGTAGGATACATAAACGCATTTTTCAGACGTTAATTTGTCTTTATCTCCTTTAATATTAATTATATCTCCAGTTTTAACAGGATATTCAATTTTTGCTTCTGTAGTTCTAATTTCGGGACCTTTAGTATCGAGTAGAATAGCAATTTTATTAGAAACTTTTCGTGTATTGTTTATGATTTTAAGAGCAGTCTCTCTTGTGGCATGGGCTGTGTTTATTCTAACCACGTCCATTCCGTTATTGTATAATGTTCTTAAAAAATTAGGTTCGCAATTCTTATCCGATATAGTTGCAATTATTTTGGTCCTTTTCTTCATCATTTATTGATTTTTACAATCTTCTAATTTTATAAAAATAACTAAATTTATCAGATTTTTTGTTAATTTAGTATTAATAAAATATTAAATTAATGACAAATATATACTGTTTAATGATGAATGCTAAACGAAAAGCTGATAAACACGGAGCTGTTTATTCTACAAATCCAGATTTTGAATTCGAATACGAAAACGAAGAAATAGAGACATTGCCAAACAACGAGCAATTACTTAGAATACAACTAGATAAGAAACAGCGTAAAGGAAAGTCGGTAACTTTAATTACAAATTTTGTAGGTAACGAAGACGATCTAAAATCATTAGGGAAATTATTAAAATCTAAATGTGGAGTAGGTGGTAGCGCAAAAGACAACGAGATAATAATACAAGGTGATTTAAGAAAAAAAGTACAAGAGATTTTATCAAAAGAAGGTTATAAAACAAAACTGATATAAAAATTATTATTTATCGCTGAAAAACACTACATTTACACTATGTTAAACAAAAAATATATGTTATGAACAAATCAATTTACTTAATAATCCTCTTGTTTACGATAAGTTTTTCGTATGCTCAGGAAGAAGAAAAGGATACAGATTTTGTATCTAAACGAGGAGAAAATATTTTGCCAGAATCTGGTGATATAGCTCTAGGAGTTGATGCTTCTCCAGTGTTGTTTTATGTTGGGAATATTTTCAACGGAACAGCAGGTAATAATGCATCTTTCCAGTTTGCTAATGGTTCTAATGCTATCTATGCGAAATATTTTTTAGCAGACGATGCAGCAATAAGAGTTACATTTAGGTATGGTAATAATACTTTTACCGATAATGAGTACGTAATAAAAGATCAGGATATTCCAGATCCTTTTGTAACGGTTACTGATGTAAAAGTTTTAAATTATTGTAATTCGGTTTTAGGTTTAGGTTACGAAATTAGAAGAGGCAAAGGTAGAGTGCAAGGTTTCTATGGTGGTATGTTCAATATTGGGACATCAAATACTGATGCAGATTTTACTTATGGTAATGCAATGGATGCTTTAAATGCAAACCCAAGCTCTTATAATTTTGGCTCTAACTTAGCAAATGGAGGTAGAGTTTTAAATTCAACATCTGGTAGAACTATGCTTTACAGTGTAAATGCATTTATAGGTGTAGAATATTTCTTCGCACCTAAATTATCTATTGGTGGCGAATTTACTTGGGGATTAAATATGTCGAAAACTGCTGATGGAAGTTATGATGTAGAGTCTTGGGATTTTGCAAACGGAGCACAAAAAGTAGATACATATGATTCTGCTGGCGATAAAAATTTCGGTTTTGATACAGGAAACGTAGGTGGTGCAATATTTTTATTATTCCACTTTTAATCAATTTATTAAATAAACAAAAAAATATTATTATGAAAAAAAATATATTTACAATAGCATTGTTAAGCCTTTCGGTATTACTGATTTTTACAAACTGTGATAAAGATGATGATGAAGTAGCTTCAGATCCAATGACAACAGCAACTATTAAAGGATTAGTTGAAGCAAATCTTAATTTAACTAATGATACTAATGATGCAGGTTTACCAGAAACGCAATGGGAAATTGCTCCTGCAGGAACTAAAGTAATTGCAGTAATTAACTCAGCATTTTTAGTTACTAATCCAGACCCAGCAGTTACTTATCAATTTTTAACTTACGAAACTACAGTCGATGCAAACGGAATGTATACATTTACAGTAGATGCAATTACAAAATCTGCTAACTATACATTAAAATTTGATGATTTCGAATATGACCAAAAACTTTCTGCAACTGTTGTAGAACGTAAAGTTTACACTGTAGCAGATCAAGCGGCATCAGTTGTTAAAAACGAAACTGTAATACAAGATGTAATTTATAACTAGAAATAGTTTCTTGTAATAAATTTAAGCAAGGCTAAATTAGCCTTGCTTTTGTAGGCGTTAGCAATTTATTCTTCTATTTTTAAATTATTAAAATCAATATACCTAGTCATTATCTTCTCTAATCCATTAGGCATATAAACGGTATCCGATACTATCTTATTATCTCTAACTAAAGTCATTCTTATATTATAGTTATTAAAAGGGTGCATTTCTTTATAAACAACACTAGAATCAATTCTTAAATTATTAAGATTAGATAAATTATAATCAGTAATTTTTTTATTAAAATAATCTAGGTTTGTACCAGCAAACAATAAGTGTGTTTTTAATTTGCTAATAACTTGTTTATTTGCTTTAAAGAATAATAAAAGATTGTCGTTACAACCATCACAACCTTCATCAGTAATTGTAAAAACAGAAAAAGTACTATCGCTTATATTAAACGTATTTTTAAAATATTTAACAATTGTTTTTTTGTTAATGTCTTTAATTATACCATCAGAACCAACCGCTTTACATATTTCTTTTTGTTTAGTTTCTTTTACTCTTTTTACTTCCGATAACATTGCATTCTTAATTACATCAATATTTAATTTTTTAAAACTGTATTTTGTTTTCACAAGTTTAATACTGTCCTCGTATTCGGAGTAAAACCAATTATTAATATTATGTTGCATACCCCAATTAGCACTTGTTGTATTGTTTACATGGTATGTTTCTCCAATTTTATAATAAGAATTATAAGCCTCCCCTAAATAATTAAAATCTTTATCGGCAAAAATAGTTATTCGTTTAAAATTACCATATTTTTCTTTAGGGAATTCAATATATCTAAAATACATTTCTTTCTCTTTATCAAAATTAATATGGCCATAATATGGTTGTTCGTTATCTGTTCCAATATCCGAAGATATTTTTAATGGATAGATAGTGTCTATTAATTGCGATCTTAAATTACTAATTAATAATTTTGTTTTGTTATTCTCTAAATCCCATTTATAAAGTTTTGTAGTATTTGCAAATCCAATTATAGGATTACCATTTGGAGATAAACAAAATTCAATAATCTTTGATTGAAAAGGATAAAAAGCTCCTTCTTCTGAAACAGGATACCATATATCATGGTTTAATATTATTGTATCGTTTTTTAGATCCAAATACCCAATTAATGGATGTTTATTTTTAATAAATTCTTCGGTGCCATAATCTGCATCATAAGCCAAATAAAAAGAGAAAAATATTTTATCTTTAGTGTAAATTGGCTTATTTGGCCAAAAGAGAATACTTATTTTCAAACTATCGTTAATAAACTTATGTTTATTTGTGCTAATATAAGGATTGTTAATAGGATAAACTTTTTTAATCTCATTATTGTAATTTACCATTATTATAGCACTATCCATAACCGAAAATTTACTATAAAATAGAAATATGCTATCTTTATTTATAAAATGATAATGTGATAAATCATATTCGTTATAATCTAGAATGTTTTCTAATGATATTT
>DAOVTE010000103.1 GCA_030627705.1 Bacteroidales bacterium | reverse complement strand
TTAATTTAGGTAAAATTATCAATTTTTATTTCTTTTGTAAAGAATTTCAAATCAATTATTAGAAAAACAAATATTATACCAAAAAATACAATAATGGCTAAACATCTCACAAAAAGAAGCGAAAATTATTCACAATGGTACAACGAACTAGTTGTAAAAGCAGACCTTGCAGAAACATCAGCCGTTAGAGGCGCTATGGTTATTAAGCCATATGGGTATGCAATTTGGGAAAAAATGAAAGAACAATTAGATAAAATGTTTAAAGAAACAGGTCATTCTAATGCGTATTTCCCAATGTTTATACCAAAATCTTTTTTCAGCAAAGAAGCTAGCCACGTAGATGGTTTTGCAAAAGAATGCGCTGTGGTTACCCATTACAGATTAAAAAACGACGAAAACGGTAAAATTGTTGTTGATGAAAGCGCAAAATTAGAAGAAGAATTAATTGTAAGACCAACTTCGGAAACAATTATTTGGCATACTTATAAAAATTGGATTCAATCTTACAGAGATTTACCATTATTAATAAACCAATGGGCAAATGTTGTACGATGGGAAATGCGAACCAGATTATTTTTAAGAACATCTGAGTTTTTATGGCAAGAAGGACATACTGCACATGCTACAAAAGAAGAAGCAATTACAGAAACTGAGCAAATGATTAATATTTACGCAGAATTTGCCGAAAAATGGATGGCAATGCCTGTAATTAAAGGAACAAAAACAGATAGCGAACGATTTGCTGGTGCACTTGAAACTTATACAATTGAGGCATTAATGCAAGATGGCAAAGCTTTACAGTCTGGCACTTCGCACTTTTTAGGTCAGAACTTTGCAAAAGCATTCGATGTGAAATTTGCTACTAAAGAAGGAACGCAAGAATATGTTTGGGCAAGTTCTTGGGGTGTTTCTACAAGATTAATGGGAGCATTAATAATGGCTCACTCCGATGATAATGGTTTAATTTTACCTCCAAAATTAGCACCAATACAAGTTGTAATTGTACCAATATTTAAAGGCGAAGAACAATTGAAAGAAATATCAGAAAAAGTTGATATTATTATAGATAAACTTAAAGCTAAAGGAATTTCTGTAAAATACGACGATAGAGATACTCAGAAACCTGGCTTTAAATTTGCCGAATACGAACTTAAAGGAGTACCAATTAGATTAGCAATTGGTAAACGAGATTTAGAAAACAATAATATAGAACTTGCAAGACGAGATACTTATGAGAAAAAGATTTATTCTCAAGATGGTATAGAAAATGTAATTGAAGATTTATTAAATGAAATACAAGAAAACATCTACAAAAAAGCTTTAGACTTTAGAGAAGAAACCACTACTATTGTTGATAATCTTGACGATTTTAAAGCCGCAATAGAAAAAGGTGGTTTTGTGTCTGCACATTGGGACGGAACAGAAGAGTCAGAGCAAAAAATTAAAGAAATTACAAAAGCTACAATTAGATGTATTCCTATAAAAAATATACTTGAGGATGGAGACTGTATTTACTCAGGAAACAAATCAACTCAAAGAGTTTTATTTGCTAAAGCTTATTAATATTTTTATATTGCACGTACATTTTTTAACTTTATTAGCCTTTAGAAACTATTAAAACAATGGAAAAGAAAGCCGAAGAATTAATTGTTAACACAATAAATCAAAAATCTATAGCAAAGCAACAAGCTTACAATAATGCTTTTAAAACATTTAAACAGTTAAAAATAGTTTTACAAGAAGTTGTAGAAAGTTTAAATAAAAAGCTAGATGTTAAAAATAAAAACATTGCGATTACTTATAAAGATAAAGGTGAGTTCGAAGCAGAAATTAAAGTAGCTGGTGATTTACTAATTTTTAGCATGCACACGAATATTTTCGAATTCGAAAGAAACCACGGAGTATGGAAAATTTCGTACGTACAAGACAATAAACTAAACACTTATTGTGGAATTATTAATATCTACAATTTTTTGGCTGACTCATTTAAATACAACAGGTTAGAGGATATTGGCTATCTAATAGGTAGGATATTTATAAACCACGAAAATCATTATTTTGTTGAAGGAAAACGACAATTAGGACACTTATATAACGACTTTTCAAACTCAATTATCGATAAAGAAGCAATTAAAAATATTATAGAATCTGCTATACTATTTTCGTTAGATTTTGATTTACTTGTTCCACCGTACGAATCTGTAAATATTGCTAGCGTACAACAAATTAATGATAATTTAAATAAATCTAAGGTTAAAACAGGAAAACGACTAGGCTTTCAGTTTTCTAAAGAAGATGATAGTATTTCTTAATTATTAATATGTAAGCACAAACGCCCGGTATTTTATAAATACTGGGCGTTTTGCATATAATTAGTTATCAACTAAAAACTAGCCAATATATCAGCAATATGAATAGTTTTTATTGGTAACTTATTTTTACTAATATAACCTTGAATATTCATTATGCAACTTGCCTCGGTAGAAACAATATATTCTGCACCAGATGCTAAAGCATTTTCTACTTTTTGCTGTGCCATTGCCGATGAAATAGGTTCGTGTTTAACCGAAAAGGTTCCACCAAAACCACAACACACATCGCTTTCTTTCATCTCTATAAGTTCTAACCCTTTTACTTTTGCAAGTAATTCTCGTGGTTCGCTTTTAATTCCATACTCTCGTAATGCAGAACAAGCATCATGATAAGTAACCTTGTGAGGAAATGTAGCACCTAAATCTGTAACTTTTAAATGATTAACTAAGAAATCAGTTAATTCTAAAATATTTCTATTAAGCACCTCATACTTTATAAGCTCTTCTGATTCTTTATCCTTAAACAAAGTAGGATAATAATTTTTAACAAAACCTGTACACGAAGCCGATGGAGAAATAACTAACCTATCATTAGGAAAGTCGTTTAAGAATTTTTTGGCAAGATTCCTAGTTTTATCCCAATAACCACTGTTATATGAAGGCTGTCCACAGCAAGTTTGATTTGGATTATACTCAACTTTTATATCTAATTTCTCTAATATTTTAATAGTATTAAAGCCAGTTTCTGGGTAAAGTTGATCTATAAAACACGGAATAAATAAATCTACAACCATAATAATTATATTTTTTTGTCAAAATTACATAAATTTGCCGAAACAAAATTGTTTTAATCATTGATAAAATAAAGAATTGAAAAGGCTTACTAAATAATAGAAGAATATTTTTTTATAAGAAAAAAAATTACGATATTCGCAGCCTAATTTTATATACTAACTAAAGAGGAGGACATAGTTATAGCTAAAAAATTTATCAGACGCAAGTTTAATAACGAACCTAAGCATAAAATAAACCAATTTATTAGGGCTAGATTTGTGCGTGTTGTAGGTGAGAACATCGATAATCCAGGCATATTATCTATTGAAGATGCAATATCGAAGGCAGACGACATGAACTTAGATCTAGTGGAGATTTCTCCTAAAGCAGATCCACCTGTTTGTAAAATAACAGATTATCAAAAATTTCTTTACACAGAAAAGCGTAAGGAAAAGGATCAAAAAGCTAAAACCATTAAGGTTATTATCAAGGAAATTAGATTTGGACCAAATACAGACGAGCATGATTATAATTTTAAACTTAAACATGCAAAAAAGTTTCTTTCTGATAACGCAAAAGTTAAAGCTTTTGTATTCTTTAAAGGAAGGTCTATAGTTTATAAAGAACAAGGAGAGATTTTACTTTTAAAGTTAGCTCAGGATTTAGAGGATTTCGGAAAAGTTGAACAATTACCAAAATTAGAGGGAAAAAGAATGATTATGTTCATTGCTCCTATAAAAGTAAAAAAGAAATAATATAAATAAACACAAATAATAAATCAAAATGCCAAAAGTTAAAACAAATTCTAGCGCAAAGAAAAGGTTTAAATTGACAGGAAGCGGGAAAATTAAACGTAAGCACGCATTTAAAAGTCATATTTTAACTAAAAAGTCTAAGAAAAGAAAAAGAAACTTGACTTATTTTGGAGTAGTTAGTAAAAGTGATGAGAAAAACATCAAATTATTATTAAACATTAAGTAATTAAAAGTAATTAACCAGGATGTATAGCTGGGAAAGATTCCAAATTAAGTGGAACGCTAGCATTCGCAAACATTAAAAAAATGCCAAGATCAGTAAACGCAGTAGCGTCAAGAGCAAAAAGAAAAAAAATATTAAAACAAACTAAAGGTTATTTCCTAAGAAGGAAAAACGTTTGGACAGTAGCAAAGAACGCACACGAAAAAGCTTTATCTTATGCTTATCGTGACAGAAAAACAAAAAAACGTAATTTTAGAGCACTTTGGATTCAAAGAATTAATGCAGGTGCAAGATTACATGGTTTATCGTATTCTCAATTTATGGGATTAGTACATAAGAAAAATGTAGAATTAAACAGAAAAACATTAGCAGATTTAGCAATGAACAACCCAAAAGCATTTGAAGCAATTGTTAAACAAGTGAAAAAATAATATATAATATTTTATTTTATTCCGAAAAGCTATCCAAATTGGATAGCTTTTTTTATTTTAATATTGAACTTGAAAAATATACCCCTACTCCGATTGCTAAAAAAGACAATATAATGACTTATCTTGATACATTTACAGCTGATAATCAGACAACCATGAATTCTATGAAGATATAATATGAAAATATTTTTTTTATATATGAAAATATTCTAAATTTGCAGCCTTATTAATACGGATCTGTAGCATAATGGATAGTGCACCTCGTTACGGCCGAGGAGGTTGGGGGTTCGAATCCCTCCAGATTCACACTAAAGGACAACCTGTTAAAACAAGTTGTCCTTTTTTTTGTTTTAAGCCTCTACAACTGCTTTGTACTGCTCAGGAGATAATAAATCATCTAATTCACTGGTATTAGAGACTTTAATTTTAATTATCCATCCTTCATTATATGGATCTTGGTTAATTAGTTCAGGAGTATCTTCTAATTTTTCGTTAAATTCAACAACCTCACCGCTTATTGGCATAAACATATCAGAAACAGTTTTAACAGCTTCTATTGTGCCAAAAGGTTCCTCTATTTCTAGAGTTTCCTCTACAGTTTCTACTTCTATAAAAACAATATCACCTAGTTCGCCTTGAGCAAAGTCAGTTATACCAATATAAGCAAACTCGCCATCAACACGAACATATTCGTGATCTTTTGTGTACTTTAAATTTTCAGGAATATTCATAAGTCAAATAATTTATTTATTTTATCAAAAGTAGAAATTTTTATTAAAAATTAATACCTTAACGAATTAAAATTAACAGTTAAAAATATGTTTAAAGATATATTATATAAAGGAATAAAAATAAGATATAAATCAGTTGGACATGGTAAGCCATTAATATTTCTTCACGGATATCTTGAATCTATGGATATTTGGGAAGAATATACAGCATTATTATCAGATAAATTTAAAGTAATTGCTATTGATTTATTAGGTCATGGAGAGACTGAATGCATCTCTGACACACACGAAATGACAGATATGGCTGATGCTATTTACTATGTATTAAATAGTTTGGGCATAAAAAACCCAATAATGATTGGACATTCTATGGGAGGTTACGTAACATTAGCCTTCGAAAAAAAGTATCCTAAAATTAATAAAGCATTTGTTCTATTTCATTCAACTGCAAGTCCAGATACAACACAAAAAATGATTAATCGTAATCGTGAAATAGATTTAGTAAAGCAAGGTAAAAAACAATTAATCTGTAATACAAATATTCCTTTAATGTATGCAGAAAGTAACAGAGTAGAATTTGCAGATAAAATTATTTTTAGCAAAAATATTTGTAATAATACTTCAGACAGAGGAGTAATTGCTGCCCTTAAAGGAATGAAAAACAGAAAAAACAATATAGAACTTTTAGAAACAATCAATA
This sequence comes from Bacteroidales bacterium, assembly GCA_030627705.1. Classification (GTDB taxonomy): domain Bacteria; phylum Bacteroidota; class Bacteroidia; order Bacteroidales; family JAFGXI01; genus DAOVTE01. Next base: position 3,900 of record DAOVTE010000103.1, on the reverse strand, counting down.
AGAAAGTATTATTTATTCTAGGTAAAAACGACGAATTAATTACTTTTGATTCTGTAATTGAACAAACAAAAATATCTAGTAATATAGAAACTTTAATTCTAAATAATTCTGGTCATATGGGATTCTTCGAGGAAAAAGATATTGCCTTTAATGGATTGTTTAACTTTATTAATAATAACTTTGATTAAAAAAAAATATACATCATTAGACCCGAGTGTTAGTATTTCAGTAATTTGGATTTTTAACCTTAAATAATTTTATAAACTAGATATTAATGAATAAAGCAGTTTTTTTAGATAGAGATGGTGTGATAAACGATGATACAGGTCATTATTATATTTTTAAGCCCAAACATTTTAAATTAAATATTGATATTTTAGAATCTGTAAAGCTATTAAATAGTAATAATTACAAGGTTATTGTAATAACTAATCAAGGTGGAATATCAAAAAATGAATACTCACACACAGATGTAGCTAAGGTACACAGCAAGTTGCTTGATTTATTTATTAATTCAGGTGGCGAAATTACAGATATATATTATTGTCCACATCATAGTAATTTAGAAGCTTGTATTTGTCGCAAACCAGATTCATTAATGATAGAAAAAGCAATTTCGATACATAATATTGATATTAGTAAATCTTACTTTATAGGCGATAATGAAAGGGATTTTTTAGCAGGAAAAAAAGCTGGTCTAAAATCATTTAAAATTAAAACTAATAGTAGCATCTTAAAGCTATGTAAACAAATAGTTAAAGAATAAATGGGTGGAAAAAGAAGATACATATGCTTAGATGGAGATTATTTCCCGATTGAGACAAATCTATTCTCAATAAACAATAGAGCTTTTAAATATGGAGATGCTATTTTCGAGACAATGTATGTTTCTAAAAGGCAAATATTACTTTTTAATGAACACATAGAGCGACTATTTTTTTCTATGAAACAGTTAAAGATGGAGGCTGATATTTCTTTTAATTCAGATTATATTTCTAAGAAAATTATAAGTTTATTGAATGCTAATAAGTTGTTTAAAGGCGCAAGGGTTCGTATTACTGTTTATAGAGACAGTAAAGGATTTTATACTCCTCAAACCAATAATATTTCATTTGTAATAGAAGCCGATGAGCTTTTAAATACCAAATACGAATTCAATACAAAAGGCTTACATATAGATACTTATACGCAAATAAAAAAATCAAATAATTATTTTTCGGGGTTAAAAACAACAAACTCGTTGTTATACGTAATGGCTGGTATATATAAAAAAGAGAAAAAAGTAGATGAATGCGTACTCTTTAATGAAGATAATTTTGTTATAGAATCAATAAGCTCAAATATTTTTATAGTTAAAAATAACATTATTTTTACGCCCTCGTTAGATCAGGGCTGTATAAATGGAATTATGCGAAATACAATTATTGATGTTGCATTATCATACGGGTATTCAGTTGTTGACGAGGCACAATTAAAGATTAATGATTTAAGAACTGCCGACGAATTGTTTTTAACAAATGCAGTCTTTGGTGTGCAATGGATTATGGCTTTCGGAGGTATTAGGTATTATAATAAAGTTTCAAAAATATTAATTAATGAGCTTAACAAAACTTCGTCGTTAATTTAAATTTGGATTTAATGGAATATTTTTCCAAAAACTAAAATCATTTTTGAGGTTTTTAACAACTTCTTGCCACAAACCTTTTTGATTTTTATTAAAAATCACATCTCTTTCTATATCGGCGACTAGCCAAGAATTGTCTTCTATCTCATCATTAAGTTGGTTTGGACTCCAACCAGAATACCCAATAAAAAAGATAATATTCTTATTTTCAATAATTCCTTTTTCGTAATATTTTTTTATTTGCTCGAAATTACCTCCCCAAAAAACACCATCAACAAACTCAATAGAATCATCAATAATATCGCCGTATTTATGAATAAAATGAATTGAATTATTACCTACTGGCCCACCGTAGTATAATGGTTGATTAATATTTATATTCTCAAGTAACTCGTCTATATTATAATTAGATTCTTTGTTCAGAATAAACCCAACGCTACCATCAATATTATGTTCTGTGATAAAAACTATCGATCTACCAAAAAACGAGTCGTTAGATAAAGGCTCAGAAATAAGAATTCTTCCAGCTTTTGGTTCTAGATTATTTTTAATATTAGAGAAATCGAAGTTTAGTAACATTAATTAAAAAAGTATAAATAGTATAACAATTCGATAAAAATAGGAAATTTATTAATATTTTTATATATTTTTGAAGATTATTAATTTCTATAAAATGAGAAAACAGCAAATATTAATAATTTTATTATTTTCAATATTATTATCATCTTGTTTACAGCACAAAAACGTATTGTATATGAGAGATATAGGTATAGATTCTACAACTGTTTATTTATCAGAAAAAGGTTCTTATAAAATACAATCAGGAGACATACTTTATGTAAAAATAAATTCAATAGATAATAATATAAATTCCATCTTTAATGCAGGAACAGGAGTAAATAATACATGGCAAAGTGATTTAAGTGTATATATTAATGGTTACACAGTTTCTGATTCTGGCTATGTATTTATTCCAATTGTAGGAAAAGTATTTGTAAAAGGAGAAACTATTGAGAGTGCAAAAAAGAATGTTTCTACAGAAATAAATAAATATTTAAAGAAAACAGATGTAATTGTAAAATTAATAAGTTTTAAATATACTGTTTTAGGAGAAGTTAATAAACAAGGAAGCTATTTAAATTACAATGATAGATTAACAATACTTGAAGCTTTGGGTAATGCAGGAGATATTACAGATTATGGAAATAAGAAAAGAGTTCTTGTAATAAGACCAACAATTGATGGCGAGAAGGTTTTTCGTATTGATTTAACTGATAAGAATCTACTTAATTCAGAAGCATATTATTTACTCCCTAATGATGTAATATATGTAGAACCTGTTAAATTTAAGTCTTTTAGATTAAATTCACCAAATATCTCTTTAGTACTATCTTCTGTAACTACATTAATATTATTATTAAATTTTTTAAATAAATAATGAACGAAGACATAAATAATATTGGCAAAGAAGATAATATTGATATTAAAAAATTTATTTTTAAAATTATTAATAATTGGTATTGGTTTGCAATAACAATATTTATCACTCTATCAATTGCATTTTATCAGAACAGATACGAATCTAAAATCTATAGTATATCTTCTAGTGTGATAGTTAGAGATCAATCAAATTCTGTTTCTAGTGGAGTAGAAAATATAGCTCAAGAATTAGGATTATCTAAAAGAATAAGAAAAAAGAGTGTAGAAAACGAGATTGCAATATTAACATCATATAGTATGGTAAATAAGGCAATAAAAGAACTTGATTTTGGCATTTCGTACTATTCTGTAGGCAGAATTGTTAATATTGAACAATATCAAGAAGTACCTTTTATTGTAAAGCTTACCAAAGGAGAATCTCAATTATATAATTATCCTATTAGCATTACTGTATTAAACAATAAAGAATACCATATTGTAATAGACGATGGTATGGGGGTAGATAAAATTTTAAAGTTTGGAGAAAAATACTCTGACGATTTTTTTTCATTTAATATTGAAGAAGGAGTTACAAAGGATATTAAATTAGATGATAAGTTAGTTGAGTATTATTTTACTATTAACGATACTAACAATTTAACAAATGCATACAGAAATAAACTTTCTGTAGAAACTTCAGATAAAAAAAGTACTGTGTTGTATATGACTACCACAGGAAGAAACACTAGAAAAGAAGCAGATTTTCTTAATAAACTATCTGAAATTTATGTTAGAACCAACTTAGAAGAGAAAAATCAGAAAGCTATTAATACTATCACATTTATTGATAATCAACT
>DAOVTE010000062.1 GCA_030627705.1 Bacteroidales bacterium | reverse complement strand
TGGGACAGTAACCGTAATGTTAGTTCTAATGTTTAGTGCAAACATATTTTTTAAGAAAAAGGAATAATTATTTAATTATATAGTGAGAGAATTATATAATGAATAAAATAATTAAACCATTAAATTAAAGATGAAAGAAAATGTTATTCTGACTAAGACTTATGATTTTGCGTTACGTATAATAAAATTACATAAATATCTTAATCAAGATAAGAATGAATATACATTATCAAAGCAGATTATTAAAAGTGGAACTTCAATTGGAGCAAATTCAGAAGAAGCAACAGGAAGTATTTCACAGTAAGAATTTAGATCTAAGTTCTTTATATCTTATAAAGAAGCTAGAGAAACACATTACTGGCTTAGATTATTAAAAGATAGTGATTACATTGAAGCTAAATTAGCAGATAGCGCTTAATAAAGGAAGTAGAAGAAATATTGAAAATATTTGGAGCTATATTAAAAACAGTTAGTAAATAATCTATAATTAAACTATTAAACAATTATACAATTAAAACATTAAATAATTAAAAATATGAAAACTATAAAATTAATTGCAATAGCTACATTAGTAATAGTAGCAGGATTTAGTGCAAATGCACAACTTACAGGAACTCAAATTGTAGAAAAAGCTTATAATAGAGCTACTGGCGACGATCAAACGTCTATACTAACAATGACCCTTACAAATAAACAGGGTAAGCAAAGAGTTAGAAAAATAAAACAGTTTACAAAAGATTTAGGTGATGTAGAAAAAAGTATAATGTTTTTTCAATCTCCAGCAGATGTGAAAAATACATCGTTTCTGCGCTGGTCTTCCGATTCCCACATAACTGAGGGTCTTCATAAATAGTTACCAGCTTGAAAGAAAACAAAACGCATTTCTAGCGATAGTAAAAGTGATTATTTTATGGGGTCTGATTTTACTTACGATGATCTAGGCGATAGAAAACTAAATGCAGATAAACATAAACTATTAAAAGAAGAAACGGTTAATGGAAAAGATTGTTATGTTGTGGAAAGTGTTTCTGTAGACGAAGATTATATGTATTCAAAAACAATAACTTGGATAAATAAAGAAAATTTTATTGGTGTAAAAAAACAATTTTTTGATGAAGATGAAGATTTACTAAAAGTACTAACAATAAAGAAATACGTAAAATTATCAGGATTTTGGGTTATCACAAATTCAGAAATGAAAAATGTACAGAAAAATCATAATACATCAATGGTATTGAGTAATGTGCAAGTAAACACTGGATTATCAGCATCAAAATTTACCGAAAGAATGATGATGAGAGGAATGTAAATCTTTAAGTTCATTTGTGTAATTAAAAATAATGAAGACAACTTTCAAAATATTATTTCTGATTAGCATCATAAGCTTTTTATCTTGTAAAGATACGTTTGAATATTCCCCTTACGTTATCGATTTCGACGAAGAGAATACAAATGTTAATCAGAAAAATATTGAAAGTTTATTGCAGAAAAAGGCTGAAAGTACTGTAAGGATAGCATTTATAGGAGATACACACAGAAAATTCGATCAGCTAGAGAGTTTTGTTTATGCAGTAAATAATTTAAATAATAATAAACCAATTGATTTTGTAATACACGTTGGTGATATAGCTGACTTTGGATTACCAAAACAATTTATCTGGGGAAATTCATATCTGTTAAATTTAGATTGTCCATATTTTGTAACAATAGGAAATCACGATTTATTAGGGAACGGAGGTTTAGCATATTCAGAAATGTTTGGTAATTACGATTTTAGTTTTATTTTTAGAGATATCAAATTTATTTTTGCAAATACAAATAGCCGAGAGTTTAGTTTTAATGGAGAAGTTCCAAACATTAATTGGTTAGATGCACAGCTAAAACCTGAGAGTAATTTTTCAAAAGCAGTAGTTATTTTTCATGTTCCACCAATGAATACAGATTTTGATATTAATTTGGAGAAAGAATTTAGTTCGTGTATTGCGAAATATAATAATGTGTTATTTGCAACTCATGGACACTTACATAATCACTTAGTTTATACACCGTACCAAGATAGTATTACGTACGTAAATGTATATGGAATAGAATACAATAAATTTAATGTTATTGAAATTTCTAATGATAAATTTGAGATTGAGACATATGAATTTTAAGTTATTTCTGATTTTTTATTTTATTCTGGTTAATAGTTTTTTAGCAAATAGCCAGATTATGGAAAACAGTGATTCGGTTAAACATAAAATGTTTTTACCAGATTATGTAAAGTTACAGTTTGCAGGAGGTATAGGCTTCTTATCTACCGGGGTTGGATATACGTTCTTTGATAATAAGTTAGATGCAACAATATTTTATGGATACACACCAGAGTATTATACATCTGATGATTTACATAGTGTTAGTCTACAGTTTATAGTTAAACCATTAAGTTATAAACTTTCTGATAATATAGAAATATTACCATTAAATTTTGGATTGTTTACACATCATACCTTCGGAAATAATTTGTGGATAAAACTTCCAGATCATTATCCAAAAGGGTATTACTGGTGGAGTCCAGGAATAAATACGGGACTATTTATAGGTGGAGAGATTAAAACAAAATTATTTGCAGGTAATATGCCCGCTTCCGGAACTGCATTTTATGCTAGAATTGGAACACGAGGATTGTATCTATCTAGCAAAATAGGAAACTCATCAATTCCGATAAAAGATATTGTTGAACTAGGTTTTGGAGTAGCAATTTACCGCTAATATATTATGAGTAAATATAAAGTCATTTTTTTATTATTAGTATTTTCTAGCTCAGTAATGGGGCAGGAGAATACAGATACAATTCCAAAAATTGGACTTAGTACAATTACTCAAGCAAATCAAGGAAATAGTTATTTCACGTTTCCTACAGATATTGGAAATATTGAGCCTCTTTGGTTCGAAGGAAATTTAATTCCAAATTTCCACATCCGTACCTCCGAAGATGCCAGAGTAATGGGAGTGCTTACACCGCAAATTATTATTAGAATGTATAGAGAGGAGTCGTTTCCTGTAAGAACACCGTCTTATATGCCACAACTTACTGTGTATTATTTGTTAAGCTCTAAGTATAAGGCGAATAGCTTTAGCTCTTTTGGTAGAATTGCACATCACTCTAACGGACAAGAAGGCAATTTCTATTTAGATAATGGAGATATAAACCTATTAAGTGGTAATTTTACAACAAATTATTTTGAGCTAGGATTTATCAAAACAAATTATAGTAAAAAAATTAATGCAGTGAAATTTTTGAGTACATCTGTAGAAATTCATCCCAAAAAAATAACATCCGACGAGTTAGATAATGTTTATAGTTTGTACAGATGGAATACAATATTTTCGATATTTAAATTACCAGATAATAAAGAAAAAGCTATGTTCTCGTTTAAAGGAAAAACAACTTTGATGTTTGGGAGTATAAATTCTGTAGACGATTTGTCGTTAGATAGATTAAACCTAACAATAACGTTGTTTTATCATCCTGATTTTTTAGAAGATATAGGTTTGTTTGCACAAATTTATAGCGGGCAGGACTATTATAATATATATTTTGATCACAAAATCAATATAATACGTTTTGGAATAATGACAGAGAAATTAAGATTTTAACAATAATTATATAAGAATAATTAAACAATTAAGATATGAAAACAAAAAATCTAATATTAATAATGCTAATAATTGCAAGTCAATTTGCTGTGGCACAAAGTCCTGAAATATCTGGATTTGCAAGAAATTATACAGGAGTATCGTACGAAACTGGCGATTTTTCTATTCTACAAAACACACTCAATTTAAATATAGAAAAATCTGGAGACAAGGTTGCTTTTAAAGCAAATCCTATGTTATATAGTTACAGTACAGATAGTTTAAACCTGAAGTTGAGAGAAATATATATGGATTTGTATTTCGATAATTTTGATTTACGAATAGGTAAACAGCAAATAGTTTGGGGAAAAGCCGATGGTGTTTTTATTACAGATGTAGTCTCTCCACTAAATTTAACAGAATTTCTTTTGCCAGATTTCGACGAAATACGAACAGGAATAAATGCTGTGAAATTTGATTATTATTTAGGCGATAATACTTTTGAAATAATCTGGTTGCCAAGTTTTACACCAACTCAAGTACCATCATCAAGTTCTATGTGGTATATTCAGCCTGATTTTCCTATAAATCCAACTTTCGATTGGTCTCAGTCAGAAATTAGTCCTAGTTTAGAGAACAGCGAGGTTTTTGCAAAATATTCGGCATTAACATCTAAGATAGATTTCGAGTTTATGGGAGGTTACACCTGGGATGATAATCCAACAATGCACGTTCAAAAAGAATTTGGTATGGATACTACATCAATGTCACCATCTCCAATTTTAACAAGCTTAAATATTACTCCAGAATATCATAGATTAATTTTGGGTGGCGGTTCGTTTAGTACAGAAATTAAGGGAATAGTTTTAAGAGGCGAGGCAGCTTATTACAATGGTAAATATTTTCAAACAGAAGATATGCTTGCTGTTGATGCTCTTGTAGAGAAAGATTATTTACATTACTTAGTTGGGTTAGATTTTAACATTAAAAATGTAAAATTTAGTACTCAGTTTGTTCAAGAAGCAATTATAGATTATGATGATAACATGATAAACGATGAAATGGAAAATACTGTAACTTTTTTAGCACGTTATGATATGTTTAGAGAAACCTTACATTTAGAGTTATTTTCTTACATAGGATTAAATAACGAAGATGCTCTTATTAGACCTAAAATAACATATGATTTTGACGATAGTTTCTCAATCTTATTAGGGTCTAATATTTTTATTGGAGATGAAAGTGGACGTTTTGGACAATACAAAGATAATTCAATGGTTTATACAAAAATTAAATATAACTTTTAATAATTTATTATGATAAAAATTAAATTAACAATATATATAGTCTTATTGTCTCTGAGTTTTTCATTTGCGCAGCAGGCAGATGAAATAGTAGGGAAGTACCATTTACCAAACGAATTGGATATCCAAATATTTAAACATAAAGACAAATATTATGGTAGAATAATTGCATTAAATGGATATGAAGATGGTCAGACAGTTGACTCTAACAACCCTGATAAATCTAAACATAAAGATAAATTAGTAGGTAAAATAATAATAACAGGATTAGAATATGATAAAGAAGAAAACGAATGGATAAATGGTAGTATGTATGGACCTGAAAAAGGAATGAATTTTAATTTAAAAATTACTGAAATTCACCCAAAAAAGATAGAGGTAGTTGGTTCAAAATATTTATTTTGGCATACATTAGTATGGGATAAGATTTAGTTAATAGTTTGATTTTCAAAAAAAAACGCCGACAATTTGTCGGCGTTTTTTTTATATAGTGATTTTTGTTATTTAGAGATAACAAGTTTTTTGGTTACTTTTTCGTTTCCAATATTAATTTCTACCAAATATATTCCATTCGGAAGATCAGATGTTTCTAACTTAATTTTATTTTGCCCGAAAATAGAATTATTGTAGTTATAAACGGTTTTACCTAATAAATTAATAACGTTAATATTTACATTATTTTCTTCTTGTAAATCAATATTAATAAATGTGTTGTTATTAGTAGGATTTGGATAAATCTCACTTAATTTAGCATATTTAAACTCTTGAGTAGAAGTAAAAATTGAAGATAAATCAATCTCAAAAGCATTTAATATATCTCTTTTAGTATCTATTACATTATAATATGACACAAAAGCTACTAATTTAACATTATTATGATTCCAAGTTGGGTTTAACGTAGTAGAGAAACTGTAAGAATAATTATCAGAAGGTTGCGGGTTAGATAAAATAGTTCCAGAAACACCCCAAACATCAGAAGAAGGTAAAACTTCTCTAACAACATGATTATGCGAATATCCAACAATTGGGTCGCCTAAGCCTTCCATAGGGTGGCCAGCTGTTGCATTATAATAGTTTCTTTGATCAAAACCTGAACCTGTACCTGTAACATCATTTTCAACAACAAACAAGGTGATTCTAAGATCTCCATTTACAGCAAAATCAGTAAAGTCTACATCAACATCAGCATTTAAAACTCTATTAGTTAAGTTATATGTTCCTGCAATGCTAACATCACAAGGAGTCCATTTTGCTAATTGATCTAAAGATGTTGATTCCCAAATATTTCTGCTTAAGTCAATATTCTCACCTCTATCTATTGCAGCAGTTGGTGCTCCAGTAGCAAAAACAGCAGCGTAGTCTTCATTTGCTTGAATAGTCATACCATCAGTTCCGTATCCAGCGTGATGGCAAACTCCAATTACATTTGGATTGTTTGTTAAAATATCATCTAATACAAGATGACCATCTGGGCAATATCCACAAGAAGTTGTTGTAAATTCTTCAATTAATACATGTTTAGTTCCTGTGTTACCATTTATACATATTGGCATTACACATAATGTGTCGTTAGCTGTATTTTCGTCTGCATTTGCGCCATTTAAATTTTCTGCATAAATACATAAATTATAGAAATTACCACCAGTACTTGGAGTCCATTGTGTTGGATGTGTAAATTGGTATTCGGTATATGGTAAAATATTTGCAGATGATATTGTTGCAGAAACTGGAGTTCCTCCATCTACTGTGTAAACTAAATCAAATGTTGTGATTGTATCAGCTCCAAGATTTTGAATTTTACCAGTAACATCATTATTGCTTAAAATAACAAATTCATATAAGTCAGTTTGAGTTACTCTTAAATCGAATGAAGGTTGAGCTCCATATTTAAATAGGTAATATGCATTATCTAATGGACCTGAATCACCACCTGCAATATTAGAAACATTTGGAGATCCAACAACAGAATATGCTGTAGTACCATCAATTTGAATTCCTAAGGTTAAGCCAGAAACTGCAGCTCCGTGTCTTTGGTCAACAATATAAATATTATTAGTAGTTTCTTCTAGCACTATACTCCAATACGTCCAAGTACCTGATGCGGTATATGATGGAAAAAATATCCAATGCTGACGATTTGGTGCAGTTCCAAATGTTTGCTTTACAATAGCGTCATTTGGCCCTGTTCCTGCTATACCCCAAACACAAACAGATGCATCGGGAATACTAGCATTAGGTAATGCAGCATTAGTAAAACTAGGTACAGTTGTAGCAGAACTTGTAAATGTTAATACACCAGATGATGATACTTTAAAGTCAGTTACAGCAGAGCCGTTAAAGTCAAATGCAAAAGGTATTGTTTGTATTGGAGACCAAGTTGGAGTTGTAACACCATTAAGAACTGTAGTCCAATTAGCAGATAACCCACTACCTAAAGGGAATTCGCTTTCATTGTTTAATCCTCCAGGGTTTTGCCCAGGACTAGTTTCTGGAATATAATAATATTGCGAGAAAGATGCTAATGAAATTAGCAAACCGAACAGTACTAAAGTAATTTTTTTCATAAGATTTTTTTAAATTATTTATTTTGTGATAAAGATAATTTTTTTTTTAAGAAAAACAAATGACAATAGTTATAGTAACATAGAAACTCTGAATAAAATTATAATATTAGTAATTATTATAAATAGAATATTAATGCATGTAACAAGTGTACAGGCATAATGTGTAATTTATTCTTATATTAAATAATTAATAATAAAATTGCAATTTACAGAATAAAAAAACTAATTTAGCTGCTGATTTTTGATGAAAGTGTATAATACAGTTCTATGCTTTTAAGTAATTTAGATAAAAATAAGATTAAGAAATGAGAAATAAAATTTTAGTAATAGGATTATTTTTAAGTATAAGTTTTAGCTCTTATGCTCAAATTCCTGCTGGATATTATGATTCTGCAGCTGGATTGAACGAAACTGCACTAAAGAATGCTTTACATAATATAATAAATAATCATACAGAGTATTCGTACGATGATTTAAGGGACTTTATTTTAGAAAATACCGACGAAGACCCCAATAATTCAAATAATATTATTCTTTTGTATTCAGGTCGTTCACAAGCAAAAAGCACTTTTGGTGGCAACCCTGATGATTGGAATAGAGAGCACGTATGGGCAAAGTCACATGGCGATTTTGATACAAATCCCCCAGAAGGTACAGATGCACATCATCTAAGGCCAACAGATGCTTCTGTAAATTCATCAAGAGGAAATCTCGATTTTGATAATGGTGGTAATCAACATTCAGAAGCTACAGGATGCTATTACGATAGCGACTCGTGGGAACCAAGGGATGCTGTTAAAGGTGATGTTGCTAGAATGATTTTATATATGGCAGTACGTTACGAAGGCGATAATGGTGAGTTAGATTTGGAAGTTGTAGATTACGTAAACTCATCGCCCACGGGGCAGCCTTTGCATGGTAAGTTATCTACACTTTTAATGTGGAATAATGAAGATACTGTAGATGCATTTGAAGCAAATAGAAATGAAGTTATTTATGGGTATCAAAATAATAGAAACCCATTTATTGATCATCCAGAATATGTAGACATGATTTGGGATTATCAAGCAACGATTAAAGATAATAATTATAAGAATGAGGTTTTTTCTGTTTATCCAAATCCTACAAAAGATTTTTTTTATATAAGTACTACAAAAAAGTATAATGATATTATTGATATTGAGATCTACAATACTATCGGAGGAAAAGCTTTGTCAATTTTAAATATTAATTTTAACAACAAAATGGAAGTCGATATTTCTGAACTTAAACAGGGAGTATATTTTGTTAAAATTATTGGAGAACAAGAATCACAACTTTCTAAAATAATTGTAAAATAGGTAAATGGACAATCTTTACTTTTTGATATTAATATTTATCCTATCTCTTGCATTTACATATTTTATGCATAGGTTTTTTCTTTTAAAATCAGAAACATATAAATTAAAGAAAGCTAATAATAATGCTATAAGATGGCGTAGTCAAAGTAAACCAGTTAGTGGAGGCTTTGCTTTTTATTCAATTTTTATACTAAGTAGTATAATATATCTCATGTTTTTTAATCTTGATATTAGTCAAAGTTCTAATATTATAGTTATTATTATTGTTGCAACAATATCGTTTTTAATGGGGCTATCCGACGATATAATAAATACTTCGCCATATTTTAAATTTATAGTACAATTAATTAGTGCAATTCTTCTAATTAACTTTGATATTTACATTGATATATCACCAAACGAATATTTAAATTATGCTCTAACAATATTCTGGGTAGTTGGAATAATGAATTCTGTAAATATGCTAGATAATATGGATTCTATTACATCGCTAATAACTCTAACAATATTAATTAATATTTTAGCAACTACATTTATGATAGGCGAAATAAGTAATATTAGCCTAACAATAGTAATTATTGCAGTAATTGCATCGTTAATTTCATTTATTCCATTTAATTGGTTCTCTGCTAAGGTTTATATGGGTGATAATGGTAGTCAGTTTCTGGGAATATTATTAGCTTCGTTAGGTATAATATTTATTTGGAATTCTAACTCAACAGAATCTTATGGTTATAATTCTCAACAATTTACAGCGGTGGTTTTAGCATTTTTAATACCTTTAGTAGATACAACAACCGTAACTATTAATAGATTACTTAAGGGTAAATCGCCTTTTATTGGTGGAAAAGATCATACTACACATTTTCTTACATATATAGGTTTAGGCGAAAAGAAAGCAGTTTTGTTATTGTTCTTCATTTCGATAATATCTAATTCATTTTCTTTTTATGTTGTTAATTTTATTGAAGATTTTAATAACTATTATTTCTATGGCTTTGGAGTCTTTTCGTTAGTGGTTTTCTTATTTCTTTATATAAATACAAGAATCACAAAAGAGAAGTAGGTGGACGTAATAACTTAGGTATAAATTCGATAAATTACTTTTATTTTTAATAAGGTTTATGCAATAATATTTCATAGTTTTAGTTAATTTTGAAACTTAGTTAAAACATAAAACATGAAATTAATATCTGTTTCAAAATTAGTATTTTCTACTATCTTATTATCATTAATATTGGGTACAACATATTTGTTAAGTTTCTCCGATACCGAGCCAGAAAAAGATAAAGCATATAAAGATGAGTTTAAAAAACAGTACGCAATTTATGCTATTGATTTACCTAAAGATATAGAATTTGCCGGCGAAAGAATTTCTCTAGAATATTTTGATGTAAAAGAAAGTATGGATAGAGAAATCTTAGTAAATACTTACTGGCAGTCGCAAACTTTATTATTTTTGAAAAGAGCTAATAAATATTTTTTGGTAATAGAGCCTATTTTAAAAAAGAACAATATACCTGATGATTTTAAGTATTTAGCAATTGCCGAAAGTGGACTGCAAAATGTAAAATCTCCTTCTGGTGCTAGTGGCTTTTGGCAATTTATGAAAGCAACGGCTAAAGAACGTAATTTAGAACTCACAAAAGAAGTAGACGAAAGATACCATCTAGAAAAATCTACACAAGCGGCTTGCGAATATCTAAATGATGCTTTTAAAAAATATAAATCGTGGACATTAGTTGCAGCTTCGTATAATATGGGAATGAATGGCTTATCAAAACAACTAAAAGCACAAAATGTAGATAATTACTACGACTTAGAATTAAATTCAGAAACTGCAAGATATGTTTACAGGATTATTGCAATAAAGACTATTCTATCTTCTCCGCAAAAGTACGGATTCCATTTTAGAGAAAAAGACTTATACCCACATATTCCAACTTATGATATAAAAGTTGATACAACAATAAGTAATCTTGCAGTTTACGCAGAAAGACATAATTCTAACTACAAAATGCTTAAAGCTTTTAATCCTTGGTTGCGTAAGAAATCATTAGAAGTAAAGCCTGGTAAATCTTACACTATAAAATTACCTAAAAAAGGTGCTAGGAAAGTTTTATTTGAATAGCGCTTCTTTTATTTAAAACAAAAAAAAAGACTACTCTTAAGTAGCCTTCTTCTTAATAATAATTATAGTCTATTCTTCTTCTTGCTCTTTTTCATAAGCTTTAAGTAAATCTCCTTGTAAATCGCCAGGAACTGGTGCATACTGGTCGAATTTCATAGAGTATATTGCTTTACCACCTGTAATAGAACTTAAAGATGTAGAATATTTACTCATTTCTGCTAAAGGAACTTTTGCAATGATTTTTTCGAATCCTTTTTCGCTACTCATTCCTTGAACTATTGCTCTACGACCTTGTAAATCGCTCATTACATCACCCATTCTGTCTGATGGTACTAAAACTTCTACATCGTAAACAGGTTCCATAATTTTAGGTTTTGCATTTTTAAATGCCTCACTAAATGCATGGCGACCAGCTAATTTAAACGAAATCTCATTTGAATCTACAGCGTGCATTTTACCATCGTAAACAGCAACTCTAATATCTCTAGCATAAGAACCTGTTAATGGGCCTTCTTCCATTTTCTCCATAATACCTTTTAATATTGCAGGTAAGAATCGAGTATCGATAGAACCACCAACTATACAATTGTAATAAATTAATTTTCCACCCCAATCAAGTTCATATTCTTGTTTGTCTCTTACAGACATTTTATATTCTTTGTCTCCTATTTTATACATTTTAGGATCATCTACACCTTCAATGTAAGGCTCAATAATCATATGTACTTCGCCAAATTGACCAGAACCACCAGATTGTTTTTTATGTCTGTAATCTGCTTGTGCAATTTTTGTAATTGTTTCTCTATACGGAATTTTTGGTAAGATAAACTCTACTTCAATTTTGTAAAGGTGCGATAAATACCATTTCATAATATTTAAGTGATATTCGCCCTGTCCAGAAACAATAATTTGTTTAAGTTCTTTAGAGTATTCAACTTTAATTGTTAAATCTTGTTGATGTATTCTGTCTAGTGCTTCGCCTAATTTTTCTTCGTCGCCATCATCAATAGGCTTAATTGCTGTTCTGTATTTAGGTTCTGGTAAATCTTTTCCAGGAAATGTCCAATCGTTACCAGGAGCATTTAATGTGTGGTTAGTTCTTGTTACTTTTAATTTTACTGCCGCACCAATATCACCAGCTACAAGTTTTTCAACTTTATTTCTGTTTTTACCTGCAACAACATATAATTGAGATATTCTCTCTTTTGTTTGTTTGTCTACATTTATTAAGTCGTCGCCTTCGCTAATTGTACCAGACATTACTTTAAAGTAATTTATCTCGCCAACGTGATCTTCAATAGCTGATTTAAACACAAATATTGACGTAGGACCTTCGCTATCTAATTTTAATTTATTTCCTTCTGAATTTACTACACAAGGAAGCTCTGTTGGATTTGGAACAACATTTTTAATAAAATCTAATAATCTTGCTACACCCATGTTCTTTTTTGCTGATACACAAAATACGGGGAACATTCCTCTTTGGATAAGTCCTTCTGTAATTCCTGATCTCATTTCGTCTTCGGTAAGAGTTTCATTCTCGAAGAATAATTCCATTAAGCTATCGTCGCCTTCTGCAGCTTTTTCTATAAGCTCGTTTTGCAATTCTGCAGC
Organism: Bacteroidales bacterium; assembly: GCA_030627705.1. Lineage (GTDB taxonomy): Bacteria > Bacteroidota > Bacteroidia > Bacteroidales > JAFGXI01 > DAOVTE01. The sequence goes on along the minus strand of DAOVTE010000062.1, from coordinate 743 downwards.
TTTTTCCATTTCCGATTCAGGAATGTCTAATACTTCTGGAGCTCCTCCATTTGCAGGAAACTTCAGCATTTTCATTGTAATAATATCAATAATTGAATCGAAAGATTCGCCTGCATTAATTGGGTACTGTGCTAAAACGACATTGTTTCCTGCACTTACTCTAAGAGAATCTACTGTGCTATCGAAATTTGCTTTATCACTATCTAAATGATTTATCGCAAAAACAATTGGTAAGTTAAATTTTTCTGCGTGACGCAATTGTATTTCAGTTCCTACTTCTACACCATTCTGTGCATTTACAACCATCACACCTGTATCTGCTGCGTGAATAGCTGTTATTATTTGACCAACAAAATCATCTGCTCCAGGAGCATCAATAATATTTATTTTGTTCTTTTTCCATTCTGCAAAAAGCACAGTTGATGTAACAGAAATTCCATTTTCTTGTTCTATTACATGATAATCAGAGACTGTGTTCTTGCTATCAATGTCTCCAACTCTATCTATTACTCCGCCTTCAAAAAGCATTGCTTCGCCAAGAGTTGTTTTTCCTGAGCCAGAGTTACCTATTAAAGCAATATTTCTGATTTGTTTATTTTCATATATTTTCATACCCAAAATGTTTGATTTATTACAATTTTTTTTTGAATTTCAAATTTAATAAAATTATTTAATAGAGTACATAATTCTTAATTATTTTATGTATGCTATTAAAAATGTTTTTTTGTTAGTATTGTTATATC
>DAOVTE010000116.1 GCA_030627705.1 Bacteroidales bacterium | reverse complement strand
CTTAAAGTTTCTTGTGTAAGTTTACACTCGTCTAAAAGGCGTTTATAGCTAATAGCAACTTCTATAGAATCTAAATCTTCGCGTTGTATATTCTCTACCAAAGCCATCTCTAGCATTCCTTGGTCGTCGGCTGTTCTAACGTAAGCAGGTATTTTACTTAAATTTGCAAGTTTTGCAGCTCTGTATCTACGCTCGCCAGAAATTAATTGAAATTTATTCTTTTTGTCTAATTGTCTAACTGTAATTGGCTGAACAATTCCTAACTCTTTTATAGAGATAGACAGTTCTTGTAACGTCTCATCGTCAAATACTGTTCGTGGTTGAAAGGGATTTGTCTCAATATCAGTAATTTTTATTTCAACAATATTTCCAACAATATTACTTTTTGTTTCGTTATTCTCTATTAACGCTCCTAACCCTTTGCCCAATGCTTTTTTCTTTGCCATAAAAGAATTTAATTAATAATTTTTTCTTCGTTTTTGATATTTGTAGCGTCGTTTTTTTGCAGTAATTCTCTAGCCAAATTTAAATAACTAATTGCTCCTTTAGAATTAGCATCATACATAAGTATTGGCTGACCATAGCTTGGTGCTTCGCTTAATTTTATATTTCGTTGAATAATTGTTTTAAAAACCATTTGCTGAAAATGTTTACGAACTTCTTCTACAACCTGATTAGATAAATTTAATCTAGAATCATACATGGTTAAAAGAAATCCTTCAATTTCTATATCTGGATTTAAATCACCTTGAATAATCTTAACTGTATTAAGCAATTTACCTATTCCTTCTAGAGCAAAATATTCGCACTGCACAGGAATAATAACCGAATCGGCTGCTGTTAAAGCGTTTACAGTTAATAATCCTAATGATGGCGAACAGTCTATTAGTATGTAATCGTAATTATCTTTAATAGTATTTAATACTGTTTTCATTTTTCGTTCACGATTGGGGTGGTTAAGCATTTCTATTTCTGCACCAACCAAATCTATATGCGATGGTATAATATCTAAGCCTTCTGTTTCTGTATTTAGAATAATGTTTTTTGCCTCTACATCATCAACAAGACACTCATAAATACTTGTTTTAACGTTTCTTATCTCAAAACCTAACCCCGAAGTAGAATTTGCTTGTGGGTCTGCATCAACAATTAATATTTTTTTATCTAAGGCTGCTAAACTTGCTCCTAAATTTATTGCTGTTGTAGTTTTTCCTACTCCCCCTTTTTGATTTGCAATTGCTATTATTTTTCCCATATCTTTTTGTGTATGATTTAAATTTAGATTCACGAAAGTAGTTAAATATTACTGTTTATTAATATTTGAGTCCTATTACGTTTTTAACAAAAAAACTTTTGTTATAAACAAGAAATTAACATACTGATGTTGATATATTATTTTATCTCTTATTATTTGTGAGTTATAATATAATTGTTTTTGCTAAATTTGAGGAAAATATAAATATCAATTAAATAATAATAAATCATGAGCTACGAAAATCTTATTGTTGAAATAAATGACGGTATACAAAAAATTATTATTAATCGCCCATCACAATTAAATGCACTTAATAAAAAAACTTTCGAAGAGCTAGAAGATGCTATGCAACTTGCATACGAAAATTTAATGGTAAATGGAGTTTTAATTACTGGGTCTGGTGATAAATCTTTTGTTGCAGGTGCAGACATTAAGGAGTTTTCAGACTTTTCAGTAGAAGAAGGTGAAGAGTTAAGTCGCAATGGGCACAGAATTTTTAAAATAATTGAAGATTGTCCTAAACCTGTTATTGCAGCAATAAATGGATTTGCTCTTGGTGGAGGGCTAGAATTAGCTATGTCGTGCCATATGCGTGTTGCTTCGGATAATGCTAGATTTGGTCAGCCAGAAGTAGCGCTAGGGGTAATCCCAGGATATGCGGGAACACAACGTTTAACACAATTAATAGGCAAATCTAAAGCATTTGAATATTTAATGACAGGCGAAATGTTTAAAGCAGACGAGGCTCTAAAGTTAGGCTTAGTAAACTACGTAACCACTGCTGAAGATCTTAACGATAAAGTAATGGGTATTTTCAAAAAAATTGGAAATCAATCACCAGTTGCAATTGCAGGTATTGTAAAATGTGTTAACTCATTTTATAAAGATGGTGAGGATGGATTTAATACAGAATCTGTAGAATTCGGCAAATGCTTTGGAACAGAAGATTTTAAAGAAGGAACTACTGCTTTTATGGAAAAAAGAAAAGCTAATTTCCCTGGTAAATAATACTACCAAAACTAAAACAAACATAATAATATTAGATTTTAGTCAGGCTTAATTCACGTTATTAATTCTAACTAAAGTCTAATATCTTTATCAACCTTAATAAGATTTCTTTTTATAATATCGTTTATTGTTTGTATTGCCTTTTTTAGAATTGGAGTACTTTGGCTTTCCTTTATTTCCACTAGGCTTTTTTATATCTTTGGTGGTATCCTCAACACTATCATCTACATAAGGATGATCATTTATTACAGGAATATCTTGATTAATTAGCTTTTTTATATCTCGTAAATATGGCCTTTCTTCCATATCGCAAAAAGAAATTGCTATACCACTAGCACTTGCTCTTCCTGTTCTTCCAATACGGTGAACATATGTTTCGGGAACATTTGGTAAATCGTAATTAACTACTAATGATAGTTCTTCAATATCTATCCCTCTAGCTGCAATATCTGTTGCAATAAGTACATTTGTATCGCCAGATTTAAAATTATTTAATGCTTTTTGTCTTGCTCCTTGCGATTTATTTCCGTGTATAGCTTCTGCTATAATTTCTGCTCTGGCTAATAACTTTACAATTTTATTTGCACCATGTTTTGTCCTAGAAAAAACTAATACAGAACCGTATTCCTCTGTTTTTAACAAATGAGTAAGTAATTTTACTTTATTTTTTTTGCTGACAAAATAAACTGCTTGTTCTACTTTTTCGGCTGTAGCTTGCTCGGGTTTAATAGTAACTTTTTCTGGATTACCCAAAATCTTACGCGAAAGATTAATTATAGCCGATGGCATTGTTGCCGAAAAGAAAAGCGATTGCCTTTTTGCTGGTAATTTTTCTATTATTTTTTTTATATCGTGAATAAATCCCATATCTAGCATCTGATCGGCTTCGTCTAGTACAGAATACTCAATATCTTTTAATGTAATGAACCCTTGCCCTATTAAATCTAGTAACCTACCAGGTGTAGCAACAAGAATATCAACACCTTTTTTAAGAGCGTCGGTTTGTGCTCCTTGTTTTACTCCACCAAAAATTACTGTGTTTTTTATCCCTGTATACTTACCGTAAGTGCTAAAACTATCGGCAATTTGTATTGCTAATTCTCTAGTTGGAGTGACAACAATTGCTCTAATTTTTCGTTTGCCTTTATTGTTATTTTCACTAAGATATAATCTCTGCAAAATGGGTATTGCAAAAGCTGCTGTTTTTCCCGTACCAGTTTGAGCACACCCAAGAAGATCTTTACCTTCTAATAATATAGGTATAGACTTTGATTGTATTGGAGTTGGATAAATATATCCCTGTTCTTCAACCGCTCTTAGGATAGGTTCTATTAATTCTAAATCTTTGAATCTCATATTTCTTATTTATTGGCACAAAGGTAGATTAATTGTTTAAATATTTTTATTTATTCGATAAACGAGCTAAAATGAATTATGCATTTTTATTTTCACTAACTAAAAACTCCATTTTAGTCGCCAAAATAAATAGCCTCCTTTTCCACCCTCATTGGCTGGTGTTTCACTAATAAAGTATTGCGAGAAGATTGATAAATCTAGATCTTCTTTAAGCGAATAGTTTAACGATGGTCCAAAAAAAGCAGAATTATTATTTGGATTATACATTGCCGAAATTGTTCCGTTTAATAAAGGAGAGATTGGATATGTTGCATTAATTAAATAAGAAAATTCTGTTAATGCAAGATTCTTTGGCGACATCTGCGAGAAATATAATTGCGAGAGATTAAAATCTCCTGATTTATTACCGTAACCGTTATATAAAGCCTCGAATTGTAGCATAAACGAATTCTCGAAAGTGTAATCGTAGCCCAACGATGCTACAAAAGTTCCTGTTGTATCAGAAACATTATCTTTTGGATGAAAATAGCTAAGCTCTCCACGTAATCCGCCTTTTAGCAAGCTTCCCGAAAAACCTGAGCCCAATATATAATCTGTTTCGGCAAAATATCCACCAATTACTTGAATGTCGGTGTTCCATTTATTAAACTGATACAACGCTGCTGCGGTTATTTTATCGTTATTATCTAATTTAGCAACTAAGTCTAATCTCGACGAATAAGTTGGGTAGTACTGAATTCTTATAGCATCTGAACCTGGTTTTTCTTCGTAATCGAAATCGAAAAAACTTGCCGAATTAAATAAATCGTTAGGATTCCAAACAAATGTTTGTCCCCAATTTATTCGTTGTCGACCAATGGTTATTTGCATTTTTTTGTAAGTGTAATCGAAAAATAATCTATCTATTGCAGAGTGCAAAAAAATAGAATTTCCTTCAAAAATAATTTCTGATAAATCTAGAAATCCACTTTCTTGATTAATAATTTCTGAATATTGAGGAAATATTTTCACTGTTTCTCCATAAAATATTCTATTTCTAATATGTGTTTTAAAGTTTAGGTTTTTATTTATATCCCAATTAAATTTTAGTCTATTATGAATTAAATTATCAGTTGACCAATCTCCATCTATTTCTTGAAACGAAATAGTTTGCATATATTTTACATAGCCACTAAGTGTCCAAATTTTTTGCTTTGGGATTGTGTCTTGGGCGATTATATCTTTAGGTATAAATAGATATAATACAACAAGAGTTTTTACAGTAACGAACAAAAATGTTCGCATTACCGAGTCTAATGTAACACGAACATTCCTGTTCGTGATGTTATACTGTTTATTCATCAATATATTTTTCATCTACATAAGTATAATTCCAATCTTTCCAGTTTTGAACTAATCCAGATTTAACGGGATTATTAATAACATAAGAAATTGTATTTCCTAGTTCGATTTTACTATTTATTATATGGTCGTAACTTTCGTGATGCCAAAACTGGCCTTTTCTATTAGTTATTTTATTAATTAAATTAGCCGAATATCCTTTTATGCTTTTCAATAGCATAAATAAGTTTTTATATGGGTAATTATTTGTGTTGATAATAAAATGAATATGATTTGGCATAATGCAATATGCTATCAAATTGTAAGATTTCTTATGATTAAACATTAATGATTCTACAATCACTTTTGCAATTTCTGGTTGAGTTAGCACTCCTTTTTGTTTGTCAAGATAATTATCAAATTTTGTAAAGAAATTATCCTCCAATAAATCATTTTCTTTTTCGTATTGATATTCATCTAATATATTTTTTGGTAAGCTACCTGCAATTCTATAGGTAATAAAGAATACAGCATTTTCGGGATGTAAATGTGGCATATTCCGTTTGTATTCTTTTTTGCTTTTCATATAAATATTATTGCATTTTAGCGAACAAGAATGTTCGCGTTACTTAGCCTAATGAAACACGAACATTCTTGTTCATGGTTTTACTTAACCTCATCAGAAATAATCTTACCATCTTCTAGAGTAATAACTCTTTTTGCTCTATCAATCACACGTTGATCGTGTGTGGAAAAAATAAATGTGATATTTTCTTCTTCGTTTAATTTTCGCATTATATCTAATAAATCTGCTGTAGATTTACTATCGAGATTTGCTGTAGGCTCATCAGCCAAAATAAATTTTGGTTTAGAAGCTAATGCTCTTGCTACAGCCACTCTTTGTTGTTGGCCACCTGATAATTTTCCGGGTCTAACATTTGCTTTTTCTGAGATTCCAACAGCTTCGAAAAGCTCCATAATACGCTCTTGACGTTCCTTTTTAGACTTATGTTGTAATTGCATAATAAACTCAGCATTTTCTTTTGCTGTTAAAACAGGGATTAAGTTGTAAGCCTGAAAAACAAAGCCAATATTATTAAGCCTAAAATCTATCATTTGTTTCGATGATAGTTGACTAATGTCTATACCATCGATTATTATGCTGCCTTCTGTATATTTGTCTAGCCCACCAATCATATTTAATAAGGTTGTTTTTCCAGATCCAGAGGGTCCAACAATTGCGGCAAACTCACCTTCTTCAAAGCTTAAGCTTACTCCATTTACAGCTTTAACTATAATGTCGGCATCTACGTATGTTTTAAATAAATCTTTTATTTCAATTACTTTTTTCATTTTTTCTGTTTTTTATCGAATACTAATATTCAAGTTACTTTATAAACTTTACACTTTTTACTCCTTAACTGCTTCTGCAGGCTTCATTTTTAAAGCTCTAATAGATGGAAAAATTGAAGCAATAATTCCAGTAATAAAGACTAAAATTACAACCTGTACGTAATCTAATAAATGAAGTACTGGGTACAAAATTGAGCTATATCCCGCAGACTCAAAGCCTTCGCCTACCGATGAAATATCTATTCCGTTATGACCAAAATAAGTTGTAAATATTGCCGAAAGAATTATTCCAACAAAGGCACCTGTAAAAGAAAGTAGTATGGTTTCCCACATTATCATGCTAAAGACCTTGCGCCTATTCATTCCAATAGCCATAATCATTCCTAGTTCTTTCTTTCTCTCGAGTATTACCATAAGCATGGTGTTAACAATAGCAAAACCTAGTGCTAGTAAAATAATAGACATAAATATAAACAACATAAACCCAATCATATCAGCCGACATTTTAATGTAGGGGTTTAGATCGTACCAAGTTTCAACTAATTTGTCAGGATATTTATCACTAAACTCTTTTGCAATAAGCTTGGCATCATTATAATTATTTAGCATTATGGCTATTTCGTGAGAACTATTTTCTGGTAAATTTAAAATTCTATTAATATCTTTCTTATTTACAAAAACATTAAGTTCGTCGAACATTGAATTTTGAGTTTTGTAAATACCAATAACTTTAAACGATGCTCCTGTTAAATTACCCTTATAGTCTTGAAATGTTAATATTATCTTAGACTTAATTCCTGCATTGAGTTTTTTAGATAATTTTTTAGAAATTACAATTCTATTTTTCTTATTAGTATCAAACCAAGAACTATTAGTATCTACAAGCATTTCGGATACTATACTAACTGATTTTTCAACTTCAGTATCAATACCGTTAAGCATAACACCAGAGCCTTTAGATGCTGTACTAGCCATTCCAAAAACTTTAGTTCTGCTTGTAACTGCTATAACATTAGGCGATTTTTTAATCTCGTTGATTAATTCTGAGGTATTATTTATTACGAATTGCACTTCGTTATTTTCAACAAATTTCTTGTCGTGTATTTGAATGTGAGAAGTTTCTGTTTTAAGTGTGTTGTCGACATTATCTATTATCATGCCTTTCATTACTCCAACAGAAGCTAGTCCTCCAAAAATACCAATTGCAACGGCCATTAATACAACCGAACTTCTTAGTCGGTTTCTCCAAATACTTCTCCAAGCAATTTTTATGTTTATAAAATTCATGATTCTAATTTTTTTTCATATTTGTATTTATTATCAAAAAATAAACTTACTTCCTTAGCGCTTTAATAAGTTTAAGTTTCATTATTGCAAATACTGGATAAATAGCAGCGAAAGCAGTAATGAACAAAATAATAATTATTTGTTCCTTAAAAATACTAAACTCCATAAGTGTTGGAAGTTCGGCTTCTATTCCGAATTGTTCCATAGATTTTGCCATTTCACCAGTCATTTTTATTGGATTATAATGAAAATACATAACTATTGGTATAGTGAGTGCAATTCCAACTCCAATTCCAATTGCATTTATGTATATCATTTCTATAATGGATATGATTGCTAATTGTGATTTTTGCATTCCAATAGATATCATAACTGCAAATTCTTTTTTTCTTTCTTCAGTCATCATTAGAACAGTTCCAAATACTCCAAACGCAATTATCATGTAAAGTATTCCAATCATTAAGAAACCACCAGCTCTATCACCTTCTATCATTTGAATCAGCTCTGGGGTCATTTCTTTCCATGTCATTGCTTTATTAATAGTAGTATCAATTTTACTGTTAAGTTCGTTGCAAACATCATCGGCAAGATCACCATCTTCTATTCTAATTACCATAGAAGTTACCCCAGATGGAAACGATAAGTACTCTTGCGCTAAAGCTAATGGCATATATATTATTTGTCTATCGATTACAGGAGAAGGCATTTTAATGATTCCTTTTATTGGATATGCTCCTACTGCAGATTGACCATAATGACCTTGTCCCATTAGCACAAGTGTATCGCCAACAGAAATTTTTAGATAGTTTGCTAACCTTGAGCCTATTAATATCGACCTGTCGCTTTCGGTAATGTATTCTCCTTCGGTAAGTTTTGATTTTAATTTTACGTATTCATCTTCTTTTTTAGGATTTATACCTATTAGAAGTGTTCCTTTTGTGCTTTTCTCGTATGCAGCCAATGCAAAGCTTTCAATTTTAAGAGTTACATCATTTACTCCTTCTACCGATTTTGCATTATCTATTAAGTCTTGAGTAACTTCCATGCCATTATCAAGCATTTTATCTTCCCAGTAATCAATGTTGTGTATGTTTACATATCCTGTTAACTGACCAACAGAATTCTCTATCATTTTTACATAAGTTCCTTCGTTAAAAGATCTTGTAAATACCGCCAATACAACAGCCAATATAATTGAGCTAATTGTAATAAAAGTTCGTTTTTTGTTTCTCCAAATATTTCGCCAAGCAATTCGTAAGTTCATAGAGTTAAAAGTTATAAAGTTCGTAAAGTAAAAAGTGTATCCACTAGTTTAGAGTTTTAATTAGACCTGATAGTAATTTTGAAATTTCTATCGATAAACTGTAAAGTTCGTTAAACCTTGTATTATTCATTTTGTTTAAATCTTTTGCCAAATAAAGCATAGAACGTACCTCTCCACAAGAGCCTTTTGCGATAAAAAGAAACTGTCTAAACTCTTTGTTTGATTTTCTTTCAAAACCTTCAGCAATATTATTCATTACAGAGACAAATGCCCGTTCTATTTGACTTTTGTATCCAAAATTTTTACTGTTCTCGAATACCTTATATATCTATTGTTAATATTCTCGATTTTTGCCAAGAAATAATAT
>DAOVTE010000001.1 GCA_030627705.1 Bacteroidales bacterium | reverse complement strand
GAAAATACATTATCGGTTTATTTTAACGAGTTTGTTGATACTGCATCAGCAAAAAACATTGCAAATTATGTAATTGATAACGGTATTGGTACACCTATTTATATTAGTTGTAATATTAATGATAGCATTTCTACACTTACATTCTCTAGTAATTTTAATGAGACTCAAACTTACAGTTTGTCAATTTCTAATATTGCCGATTATTGTGGAAATATTTTAGCATCTACAGACAAAGATTTTGTCTTTTACAGAGCAAAAACTTACGATGTGCAAATTACCGAGATTATGGCAGATCCAAATCCTGCAATTGGTTTACCAGAATACGAATATCTAGAAATTTACAATAAATCTGGTTTCGATATAGATATTAAAAACTGGACTTTATTAGTAAATACTTCAGATTACAGAATTCCTGATTATAAGTTGCAAGCAAATTCTTATGCTGTACTTTGTAGCGAAGAAATTGCACAAACATTTACTGCAGATTTTAGTGCAAATGTAATTTCGTTTAGTAGTTTCCCTACTTTAGTAAATTCGGGTTCAATAATTTCAATTATTAATAATTTAGGAAATATTATTTCTACGGTTTCTTATTCAGATAATTGGTATCAAAGCGATTATAAACAAGAAGGAGGTTGGTCGTTAGAACAAATAGATTACGAAAACCCTTGTGGCGAAAGCGAAAATTGGATTGCATCCGATGCTGATGATGGCGGAACTCCAGGCAAGATAAATTCAGTTTACGAAAGCAATTTAGACGTAGAAAGTCCAAGTTTAACACGCGCTGCAATTATCGATTCTTTTAGTCTGCGAATTTATTTTACCGAGGCTCTATATTCCTCAACCATCTACAATCTAAGCACATATTCTGTCGATAATGGAATTGGTTCACCAGTTTTTGCTGATGCTGTAGAACCAGATTTTAAATCAATAAAATTAAACTTCGCTAGTTCTTTCTCTAAGAATATTATTTACACAATTACTTTGATAGATAGCATTACAGATTGTGCAGGTAATTATTTAGATATTTCTTATACTGTAGAATTTGCTTTACCAGATACAATTTTACCAAATGAAATTTTAATAAACGAGGTACTATTCGATCCTCTTGGCGATGGAGTAGATTTTGTTGAAATTTATAATAATTCCAGCAAAACTTTCGATTTAAAAGACTTAAAATTAGCAACTATTGATACTGATTCGGGAACAATTACAAGCGTAAAGAATATCTCGGAAGATGGTTTTTTGCTAATGCCTCAAAAATACCTTGTGTTAAGTACAAATCAAGAAATTGTAAAGCAGCAATATCATACAAAAAATACACGTGGATTCGTAGATATGGAAAGCTTACCTACATTTTCTAACGATGAGGGAATTGTAGTTTTAACAGATTATAAACTTACAAAAATTGATGAGTTTGAATATAACGAAGATATGCATTTTTCGCTATTAAATTCTTACGATGGAGTTTCGCTTGAGCGATTAAGTTTTACTCGAAATACGAACGATAAAACGAATTGGCACTCGGCAGCCGAAGGTGTGGGTTTTGCAACGCCAGCTTGTAAAAATTCGCAATATAACGAAGAAAATTTCTCCGGTAACGGAATTACTGTAGAACCAGAAACTTTCTCGCCAGATAACGATGGCTACGAAGATATTGTAAACATAAACTACAAATTTGAAAAGCCTGGTTATACAGCAAGTATTATTATTTTCGATGCAAAGGGTAGAACAATAAAACGCATTGCAAATAACGAACTTTTAGGTATAACAGGAACTTTTTCTTGGGACGGAATAGCAGATAATAAACAAAAAGCTATTGTAGGAATCTACTTAATCTATTTCGAGATTTTCGACCTAGAAGGAAATATAAAACGCTATAAACGAACTTGCGTTTTGGCTAGTAAACATTAAGTTAGTTATTCATATTTAATCAAGATATACAATTAAACCCATTTGGCTATCGCCCTGCGTTTAAAAATTTACATGATACAATAGTTTTTGTGCTATTACACATTTTGTTGCTTATTAATATTGTGAAAGACGCGTTTTCTTACAAACACTAAGTCGTAATATTTCTTTAATTCTGCTTTATTGTTAGTCTTTTTCTTCAAATTAAAATTTTATTTTTGAACAAATAAAGGTTCAATTTAATCGCAGGGCGATAGCCAAATGGGTTTAATTACCCGACGATTGTGCCGAATAAAAAAATAATTCCTATTTGACACCTCGTTCCCTTGAATCGAGGTAATTCATTTTTTACACATCATCAGCGCTTTACGAATTTCTTAGAAATTATTGAATTATTTACCCTTGCTACAATAATATATGTTCCCGAATTATAACTGGAAATATCAAATAAGAAACTGCTTTTGTTAACCTGTGCGTTATGTATCAATTTTCCTGTTATGTCAAAAATTTGAAATGAATCAAAAACAAATTGTGATTTGATATTAATAAAATCAATACATGGATTAGGAAAAATTTCTATTTTGGCAATATCCGATGAGAAAACTTTTTCTATAGATGTTTCATTCTGTTCAACATAAATCTTCACAATATTCGATTCTGATAATGTATATCCATCATAAACGCAATACATCAGAGAGTCGTTGCCTATAAAGCCTGGTGCTGGGATGTATATAAACGAACCATCATTGTTCAAATATATTTGACCATTTTTAGGATTCATTGTAATAAGGCTAATCATTAAATTACCGTCAATATCAAAATCATTGTTTAATAGACCCTCAGCTGCGTTAACAGATACAGGAAAAGTAGGACCAGAAAAGTAAAAACTATCTCTGTATGCTACTGCTGCTGTATTAAAATTTTGCAAGTTGTCTTTTATTACATAATATGATGTTTTTAGTTGTTCTACTACCGAGGTATCAGTTATTTGATTCCAATCATTCCATTGAAATCTGTTATTTGAGGAATACCATTGATTTTTATAGTTAACTGAAATGGCAAAACCGTCAGAAATAGTATCTTCGGTTTCAGGTGTACTCCTGTAGTCATGCAAAACTTTCATTTGGTTAGGTGCTACTACATTCAGATATGACCAAGGTACTTTTATTTTGATTCTATCTTCATAGATAACTACACCATCTTTTGATGATCCCGGTTGAAAATCATAATTTAGCTGTAAGTTCCCAATATACTGAATATCTGAATTCGAATAATTATTGCGTATTCGTACTAATTTCCATGGTGCACCATTGGTTGGAACAGAATGATATAGCTGATTTATGGTAGAAACATTATGCCAAATACCATAAATATCATAAGCTTGCGTTACAAATAATTCAGCAGAATAGTTTGTTAAGTGTAGTGCAAATTCAGAACGTGTTGGTATCGTTTCACCGGAAGGAAGGATTGATTCTCCTAAATTTTCATCATATGTATCAAAAGTAATCCACATCTCATCAAGAATGTTAAGAGGATCTTTTATCCCGATTTCTAATTCAAAAAATGAAAAATTGTTTTCTGCAATTGCATAACTAATGTCCGTATTTGTATTAAATTGTATAATTGTATCTTTACTTATAGTTTTCTCGTATGAAATAAGTCCGAAATTTTGCTCAGCACTTGAGACATTGTGCCATAGAACTCTGTCTTCCGGAATATAATCAACAGGATCAGTAATCCAAGTTCTTTTAAACCATTCATCAATCCATGCAAATTGAATTCCACCACCACAATTTGTGTTTCTTATTGTATTTAAGATTCTAATATTTGCTAATCCTTGACTATATTCATCAAAACCACCGTGATTCATTCCTGATGTTGCATAATGTGCCGTTACCCAACTCGAAGGGACACCATATTCTGCAATAATAAGTGGAAAATTCGAATAGTGAGATTTTAATTCTGTTAAGTAACCCAGATAACTATTTGGACCATAATTATCGGAATATAATTGATAGGAAGTTTGAAGGCTAATAAAATCAGGGTAATATGGATAAGCATGGTAACTGATAAACATACTTGCAGGAGCATCAATAATTTGGATATTTGAAAGGTCAATATTTTCCGAATCTTCATACCCTCCCTCTTCTGGATGAATCAATGGGTCTAAAGTAGGCCAACTTGAAAAGCTTACCGGTCGTTGTGTATCATAATTAGTTTCTTCATAATGAACATTATGGTCAATCATACTTGTAATCCAAGCTTCAGATGCAGAAGCATTAATTATTGAAAAATGATTACCATAATAACTGGTTATTCCAGAATTAGCTGTATTCGTTGTTTGTACTTCAGGTGGATGTACCTCTCTGCCCATTATATAGCCAAGACACCATTTTGAAACGTCTATCGTGTAAGATCCATGAGCTTTTCCTACTCTAGGAGAGATATACTTGTTTCCGTGAACACAATCAATATTTTCTTCTATTTCTTGTCTAAAAGCATTTGATAAAAAATACAAATCATTGTTATAGCCTGTCATTTCCTCTTCGAGCCAAACTCCTTGCAGAAACAACAAGGGGTTCTTTGGATTAGCTATATTAAAGGAATCTAAAACTTCAAAAAATCTAGGGTAATGCAAAGTATATAATCGGATACAGTTGAAGCCTGCTTCTTTAATTTGTGCGAACCAAATAGAGTAATGATTTCTTTCAGCAGCCAATTCACCCGGGAATGTTCCGGGAATAGAAATGCCAAGATTTACACCTTTAATAAAGAATGGAACGTATTTACTTCCATTCCAAATAGTTAAATTTGAAGTGTCGGTAGAGTAAGGGTACTTATTTGCTTGTTGAGACATGGCAGCGTAATTTATTCCAACCAAAAGCAACATTAAAATAAATATGGTTTTTCGAAAATTGTATTTACTTCTCTTCATGTGTCTATCTTTATTATTTTTAATTACCACATAGGACATTCGCTTGTTAACTCTATAATATCCTTGTAGCTTTCTTGAGTGCCCAAACTTAATAAAAAAGGTTCACAACTTACCAGTGATAATCCATATATTTAAGAACTTGCTATCTTCTTTCATTGTAATGTTTAACAGCCTTGTTTAATTTCCTTTTCAAATCTGAAAATGATTTAATATTTCTACTTTCAATTAAATTCGGATATGTTGAATATGTTGGGATGGTGGCTCTTGTAGTGATCAGTTTCTGCCAATATACCTTGTCAGTTTAATCTGGATTTAGATGGTCACTTTGACCGAGTTTTCAGTCAAATAAATAATTGAAGAATAGTTATCTATAATATCTATTTTTGTTAAAATCCAAAAACATCAACACCTAAAACCTTAGCCATAGCTTCTGCTTTTAACAAGCACTCTGCATATTCGCTTTCAGCATCAGCCTTATCAGTAATTGCACCACCAACAATAAACGATAAATATTTGTTTTCTGAATTATACAAAATGCTTCGTATTACTACATTAAAGTCAAAATCATCTTTTGGTGAGAAATATCCAACTGCTCCTGAGTACAATCCTCGTTTAGTTTTTTCGTATTGCTCTATTAACTGCATCGCTCTAATTTTAGGTGCACCTGTCATCGAACCCATTGGAAAAGCATTTTTTATAATATCTATAGAATCTGTGTTGCTAGGCACTTCAGAAACCACAGTAGATATCATTTGATGTACTTGCTTAAATGTATAAATTCCAAACAACTCTTCTACTTTTACACTAGCTTTTTTTGCTGTTTTTGATAAATCGTTTCTTACCAAATCAACAATCATTACATTCTCTGCTTTTTCTTTTTCGTCGTTTAAAAGCTCTTGTTTTATTTTAACATTTTCGCTTTCTATTGCAGATTTTTTCTTTGTGCCTTTTATTGGTTGTGATATTATTTTAAGGGCTTCTTTCTTAATAAATCTCTCTGGACTTGCCGAAATTAAATAATTATTATCTAATCGCATAAATGCTGAAAAAGGTGTTGGCGAGATATTTATTAAATCTGCATAAGCTATCTCTGCCTCTATTTCTGCATTGTCGCAATAAAACTCTTGACAAAAATTCAGTTCGTAGATATCTCCTTTTTTTATATGATTTTTTAAATTTTTAAATGCTTCGAAATATTCAGATTTAGTAAATCTTGCCTTTATTTTCTTTACATCATCTTGGTAATAACTTATTTCAGTTTCTAATATTTGGTTAAACAATTCGCTAATATCATCCTTAGAATATTCATCTAAATAATAAATATCTAAATTATTTTCTTTTAATATTAACACTATCTTTGGCTGAAAAAAATAAAGCTCAGGAAACTTAACATTATCAATGTTTTTTGACTCTAAGTTTTCTAAACTGTTTTTTAAATCATATGAGAAATATCCAAAAATCCAATCATTTGTAATTTCTTTATAGGTTTTTAATTTCTCAAAATCCGACAAAGAAAATTTTGTGTGCAATCCTACTCCAGAAATAAAATCGTAAGTATTATATGAGAAAGGGGTACTATTTTCAGGGTAATAATTATTGCTGTCTAATATTATTACAGGGTTATGCCTTTTTGTCCAAACAAGAAACTTTTGCTTAAATAATTTAAGGGATTTAAGTTCGAAAGAAACTTTATTTCTCATCTTCTATCTTTACACCTAATACAACAACATCATCAACTTGAGACAGATCACCTCTCCAGTTTCTAAATGTACTCTCTAGCAATTTCTTTTGTTCATTCATAGGTTCATCGCTTATTCTTAAAAGCAATTGCTTGAATTTTTTACTCATATACTTACGACTTTTTTCGCCTCCTATTTGATCCGGAAAGCCATCAGAATATAAATATAATTGATCCCCATTTTGCAATTGAATCTCATGATTTGTAAATGATGCTTTTTCCTTATAATGAATACCTATAGGCATTCTATCTCCCTTATATTCTACAAGTGCACCATTACGAACAATTATTAAAGGGTTATATGCACCCGCAAATTGCAAAACTTTTGTTTTTTTATTCAATGCACATAAAGCCATATCAATTCCATCTTTTTGCTCATTTCTTTTTCCTGATTGATTTAGTGATAATTTCACGCCATCCCTTAGATTATTTAATACTTTATTTGCAGAAAATATCTTATTGTCTCTTATTATCTGGTTTAATAATGATATACCTAGCATGCTTACAAATGCGCCTGGTACTCCATGCCCTGTCGAGTCTGCTGCTGTAAATAAGATATAGTCATTTACTTTTTGAACAAAATAAAAATCGCCACTTACAATATCTTTTGGTTTGTAGAAAACAAAATGTTCTTCAAAGGTATTTTCTAATAACTCATTTGTAGGCTGTATAGCAACCTGTATTTTACTTGCATACCTTAAACTATCTCTAATTTCCGTATTCTGTTCTTCAATTTTGCTTTTTTGAATTAATAATTTATTATTAACTTTTTTCTTGTCAAAAAATAACCTTAATACCAAGCCCGAAAAAAATAAAACTATAAAAAGTCCAATGATAATAAAGTAAGTTATAGCTTTTTGCTTTTCAAGCTCAGCTTCTTTTCGTTTGGTCTTAATCTCTGACAATTCATTTTCTATACTTATTATCTTTAATTCTCTATCAGTTTTTACCGAGTCAATAAATAAGTTCTTTCTTTTTATCTCAGATATCTCAAGATTTTCTTGGGTTTCCTCCAGTTCTACCACTGTCTCTTCCTTTAACCTTTTTTCTTTAGAGTACATTTCTCTATATGCAAAAATCTCATCAACAGTCTTTTCTCCAGATGTCTTTATATATTCATTAAACATCTTATTTGCTTTTATTCCTCTACCTAATTGACTATATGTTTGAGCAAGTGCCTTTTCACTAGATGCTTTTAGCAGTGTATTATTAACTTCTTCTGACAAGCTTAAGCTTTTTTCGTAAAACCCAACTGCTTTTCTAAAATTTGAAGACTTATAACAAGTAGTTCCCAAATTATAATAAGCCTTTGCTATCTCATTTTTGTTACCCGTCTTTTTTCTAATTTCTATTTCCTTTTCAAAATATTTTATTGATTTCTTGTATTTTTTATCCCAATAATATAAAGTAGCTAGTGTATAATATACCTTCGACTTCATTCTATCATCATCAGATTTTCTTAATAATTTTTCTAATTCCAATCCATATTCGATACATTTTGGTTTGTTATTATTTATAGTTTTATCTATCAACTGCTCTAATATCAGAATTTTATCATTTTTATTTGCTGATTTTAATCGCAACTCCAAATAATTATTAGACATAACCATCTGAGACAAAAGGAATAAATACGCAAACAGAAATATTTTTTTCATAAATCAAATAAAAATTCAATCATAAAAATAATATTTAATAGTTTTACATCAAACTAAATATTAATATTTGATATAAAATTTATGCTAAAAAAAGTCCCGCATACATATGTTATTATTTTTTATATTATCATTTTCTCTGCCCTTGCAACTTGGATAATTCCAGGAGGCGAATACGTAAAAAAAATAATTGTAAACGAGCAAGGTGTAGAAACTTACACGATGACATATCATAAAATAGATAGCAAATTTCAAACTTGGGAGGTCTTTTCTGCACTTTTTAAAGGCTTCGAAAAACAAGCAGGAATAATTGCTTTTATTCTAATTATTGGTGGAGCTTTCTGGATAATGAATGCTAGTGAAGCAATTAACGTTGGAATATTTTCATTTCTTCGGCTTACAAAAAAAATTGAACGTATTTCCCTTTTCCGGACAATTGGAATAGATAATATTATTCTCACTTTGATAATGCTAATTTTCTCAGTATTTGGAGCTGTTTTCGGAATGAGCGAAGAAACAATCGCATTTATTATCATTATCGTTCCACTTGCAATTTCTATGGGTTACGATAGTATAGTTGGAGTTTCGTTAACCTTCGTAGCAGCAGGACTAGGTTTTGCAGGTGCAGTTCTTAATCCATTTACAATTGGAATTGCTCAAGGATTATCGGGCATTCCTCTTTTCTCAGGAATAGAATACAGAATGTTTTCGTGGGTAGTAATTAATTTTATTGGAATTTTTTATGTTTTACGTTACGCAAGAAAAGTAAAACGAAATCCTGAAAAATCAATAGTTTATAAAGAAGATGAATATTGGAGGAAAAAAAACAGTACTAGCGAGGTAGAAAGTTTAAAATATTTTACGCCAATATCAGCAATAATTACTTATGCTCTTCTTCTTGCAGCGATGATAATTTTCTCTTATTTCTACAGAGAAACAACTTTAGAAATTAGCAATAGCTCTAAAACATTACCAATTATTCCAATTCTTACAGTAATTTATGCAATTATGGGTGCACTAACTTTGCGAAAATCTGTGCATTATTTTATTCTCACACTATTATTTAACACAATCGTTTTCTTAATAGTTGGCGTAATGGGCTATAAATGGTACATAATGGAAATTGCAACCTTATTTTTTGCAATGGGTTTATTATCAGGTATTGCTATGAATTACAACCCAGATAAAATTGTAAAACTATTCTTAGACGGAGTAAAAGACATTCTTTCTGCTGCAATTGTTGTTGGTTTAGCAGGCGGAATAATAATTATCCTACAAGATGGAAAAATTATAGACTCTATACTTTATTACCTATCACAATCTATGGACGAGATGGGTAAAATAGCCTCTGTAAGTATTATGTATGCTATCCAAACCGTAATTAATATTATTATTCCTTCTGGCTCGGCAAAAGCAGCACTTACAATGCCAATTATGGCTCCTTTTTCCGATTTAATTGGAATATCACGACAAGCAACCGTAATGGCGTTCCAATTTGGTGATGGCTTTACAAATATGATTACACCAACTTCTGGAGTATTAATTGCTGTGCTTGGAGTTGCAAAAATTCCTTACGAAAAATGGGTAAAATGGATTACTCCTTTAATGATAATTCTAATTATTACAGGTTTACTTTTACTTTTCCCGACGGTTACTATGAAACTAAATGGGTTTTAGTATATTTTATTACCTTTGTAAAAACACGAAAAATATCATAATATAATGATACAAAAAGTTAAGATTAATAATTTTAAATCTATAGAAAATTTATCTCTAGAACTTGGTAGAGTAAATATTATAATTGGAGCAAATGGTTCTGGTAAAACAAATATACTAGAAGCTATTGTAATGGGTGCAGCAGCAAGTGCAAATAAGCTAGATTACGAATTTCTTGGTAATAGAATGAGAATTACCACGCCTGAATTTATGAGAAATGCATTTCCTAATTCTAAAGAGAACGAAATTAATCTAGAATTCACCGAAAATGATAATGATTTCTTTTATGAATTAATTAATGACAATTCTGATTACAGAAAATGGATTGAATTAAATAGACAAAGATTAGAAGTAGAATATATAGAGTTTTATAGAAGATTATTTTCAAATGATGAAGAATTATTAAACGACCTAGATAGAACTGAAGAACTAGCGGATGAGCTTAGGTTTATTAAAGCCTTTTCTAAATTGCTAATTAAAAACCCTAAAGTTCTTGCTGAATCTGACAACAGTGATGTTATTAAAACTATTAGCAAAAAAACAATTGAAGAAAACTTTACATCGAAACAAATATCAGAATTTCTTATATACACACCAGAATTATCTTTCTTAAAAAAGTTCGAAGAACAAGCTCAAATCACTCCTCTTGGAGTAAATGGTGAAGGGTTATTTAATCTTCTAAAAAATGTAATTAGCAATAAAAGAAAAACAAAACAAATAAACGATATAAAAGAAAACCTACATTTATTAGATTGGTTCGATGATTTTGATATTCCTGATAATTTAATGTCAAACGAATTTAAAATTGCAATTAAAGACCGTTTTATTAGCGAAAAATTAAGTTATTTCGACCAACGTAGTTCAAACGAAGGTTTCTTGTATTTGCTATTTTATCTTGTTTTGTTTACTAGTGATAAAACTCCACCTTTTTTCGCTATCGACAATATAGAAACAGGTTTTAATCCTAAACTTTGTACAGAATTAATAGTTGTCTTAAATAAACTTGCAAAAAAATATAATAAGCAAGTAATTATTACAACTCATAATCCGGCTATTTTAGACGGTATTAATTTAAATGATGATAATCAACGCCTTTTTATTGCACAAAGAAATAAAAATGGCAAAACAATTATTGATAGAATTAAAAATAAACCTAAGTCTGATATTAAACTATCTGAATTATGGACAAGAGGTTACATTGGAGGAATACCTGATAATTTTTAGATATGATAAAAATTGCATTAATTACCGAAGGAGTTACCGACCAATTTATTATTAAACCTATAATTGAAAATTATTTTAAGAATATAGATTTTGGATTCAGACCTATACAACCCCCTGTTGATGAAACCGATAAACAAACAGATTTTGGAAGTTGGACTAATGTAATAACCGAACTTAAAAAAAATAATTTACCCGACTTATTCGATTATAATGATTTTGTTGTAATCCAGATAGATTCTGATATTTCGCAAGAAAAAGGATTTGATGTTCCTCATCTTTCAGAAGGCAAACAGATTTCCAACAAACAATTGTGTGAGAATGTAATTAATAAACTTCAGTCATTTATTCCTGTTGAAATTTTAGAAGAATATTCAAACAAAATATTATTTGCAATAGGAGTTCAAACTATGGAATGTTGGCTAGTTAGAATAGTTGACTCAAATTATAAAAATACGCAAAGCAATAATTGTTTAGAACGCTTAAATAGAAATTTATCTAAACAAAATATGAATATCGTTAACCCTAAAACTAAAAATAACTATCAAAGCAGAACTACTTATAAAAAATTAGCAAAGGAATTTAAAAACAAAAGTACAATAACTAGATATTCAAAAAGTAATGTTGGATTTGAGTGTTTTGTTAAGCAAATAGAAAACATAAACATTTCTACATAAAATTAAACACATAAATTAATACTTTTGTGTATTACTTAAAATATATTAAAATGAAAAAAGCAATATTAATATTAACTATTTTAATAATCTCATTAACTGCAAATTCGCAAGAAATAAAAAAATTTGTAGGCAATTGGAGAGGAGAACTAGATGTTAATGGAAATAAACTAGAGTTAATCTATAAGCTTACGATGATTGATGATACAACATTGATGGGACTTATTGATATTCCTGAACAATTCGCATATAATATCGAAGTTCAAAGAATTTATATCTACAATGATACAATAGAGCTTAAAAATTTCGATTTAAATATGAAATTTAAAGGATTTGTAAATAGGTCGGTGATAGTAGGTAAATATAAACAAGGAAGATTTAGGTCTAAGTTAATTCTACAAAACGACATTAATTATAAAATTAAAGATTTTAAAAGACCTCAAACGCCTAAGCCTCCATTCAATTACGAAAAGAAGATTGTAAGCTTTGTAAACGAAACAGATAAAGCAAAACTTGCAGCAACTCTAACATATCCGAAAGGCGAAGGAAAATTTCCTGCTGTAGTACTAATATCTGGTTCTGGACCTCAGAATCGTGATTCTGAGCTTTATTTACACAAACCATTCGCTGTAATAGCAGATTATCTTACCAAAAATGGAATTGCCGTATTAAGATACGATGATAGAGGTTACGGGGAATCTACCGGAGTTTACGAACACACAACAACTAAAGGCTTTGCTAACGATGCTGCCGCAGCTTTCGAGTTTCTAAAATCTCAAAAAAATATCGACAAAAAACAAATTGGGCTTATTGGTCACAGCGAAGGAGGCCTTGTAGCTATGATGAATGCTGCTAATAATAAAGATATTGCTTTTATTGTTCTGCTTGCATCACCAGGAATTAATACAGACAAATCTCTTTTAAGACAAACCCTTGATGTTTCTAATGCAAATGGTATTGATACATCGATAATTAATAGAAACCAACGAATAAATACTGAATTGTATCAGATTGTGCAAAACGAACATAATGTACTTAATGCAAACAAGCAAATGCACCGGGTTTTTGATAAATACTCTTCTAACCTCTCTGATGAAGAAAAACAAAAACTTGGTTTAGACAAAGGCTATGTTAATTCATTAATTAAACAAGCACAAAGCGCTTGGTTTAGATACTATATTTGTATTAAACCTGACGAGCATTTATCTAAAATTAAGAAGCCAGTTTTAGCGATTAATGGAACTACCGATTTACAAGTTAATGCAGAAGAAAACTTAAACGGCATAAAACAAAGTCTAGAAAAAGCAGGAAATAATAACTTTGAGATTGTAAAACTAGATGGATTAAACCATTTATTACAACATTCAGAAACAGGTTTGCCTCAACAATACAAAGACATAGAAGAAACAATATCACCAGAAGTTTTAGAGAAAATCACTACGTGGATAAAATCAAATGTTAAATAATAATTATACAATCTGCAGATTACACTTTTTAAACTTTACAACTTTTAATCAAAAAGCGTGGACTTAAAAATAGTATCAGAATATAAACCAACAGGCGATCAACCACAAGCAATAAAACAACTTGTGGAAAGATTAAATGCTGACGACAAATATCAAACTTTACTTGGTGTAACTGGTTCTGGTAAGACTTTTACTATTGCAAACGTTATAGAAAATGTTCAAAAACCAACTCTAATTTTAAGCCACAATAAAACTCTAGCAGCACAACTTTACAGTGAATTTAAACATTTTTTTCCTGATAATGCTGTAGAATATTACGTTTCGTATTACGATTATTATCAGCCAGAAGCCTACTTGCCAGTTACAGGAACTTACATAGAAAAAGACCTGCAAATAAACGACGAAATAGAAAAACTTAGACTAAGCACCACCTCTGCCCTACTGTCTGGGCGTAGAGATGTAATTGTTGTTTCGTCGGTTTCGTGTATTTACGGAATTGGTAACCCTGAGGTTTTTCACAAAAATCTCATAAAAGTTTCTAAAGGACAGGTTTTAAACCACAATCAGTTTTTACACAAATTAGTAGATAACCTTTACTCTAGAAATGATATTGAATTTGGAAGAGGAAATTTTCGTGTAAACGGTGACACTATTGACGTTTACCTTGCTTACGATGATATTGCATATCGTTTTACCTTTTGGGACGACGAGGTTGAAGATATCGAAATAATAAATCCCGTAGAAGGAAATACTTTGGATGTTTTAGAAAACGCTCTTATCTATCCAGCAAATTTATTTATCACAAATAAAGAAACTACACAAGTTGCAATTAGAGAAATTCAAGATGATTTATTTACTCAAATTCAGAATCTTAAAGGAATAGAAAAACATCTAGAAGCAAAACGCTTAGAAGACAGAGTTACTTTCGATTTAGAAATGATAAAAGAGCTTGGGCATTGCTCAGGAATTGAGAATTACTCTCGATATTTCGATAGACGAAAACCAGGAACTCGCCCTTTCTGTTTGCTAGATTATTTTCCTAAAGATTATTTAACAATTTTAGACGAAAGCCACGTTACAATTCCACAAATTAGAGCAATGCATGGTGGCGATCGCTCAAGAAAAGAGAATCTTGTAGAATACGGATTTAGATTACCTTCTGCACTAGATAATCGTCCACTGCAATTTAACGAATTCGAAAGCTTATCAAATCAGACAATCTACGTAAGTGCAACACCTGCCGATTACGAGCTAGAGAAATGTAATGGAGTAATTGTAGAGCAAGTAATTCGTCCAACAGGTTTATTAGATCCAATTATTGAGGTTAGACCAAGTCTAAACCAAATTGATGATTTACTTGAAGAAATAAATATACGTGTAAAAAAAGACGAACGTGTTTTGGTTACAACTCTTACCAAACGAATGGCGGAAGAATTAACTAAATACTTCACTAAATTTTTAGTTAGATGTAGGTATATTCACTCCGATGTTGAAACACTTGAGCGTGTAGAAATAATGGAAAGTCTACGTGCTGGCAGATTCGATGTACTTATTGGAGTTAATCTTTTGCGAGAGGGTCTAGATTTACCAGAAGTTTCATTGGTAGCAATTTTAGATGCTGATAAAGAAGGTTTTTTACGTTCGGAGCGCTCGCTTACACAAACCGCAGGACGAGCTGCAAGAAACATTAATGGTTTAGTTATAATGTATGCTGATAAAATTACAAAATCTATGCAAAAAACTATAGATGGCACTAATAATAGAAGAGAAAAGCAGCTAAAATATAATCAAGATAATAATATTACACCTAAGCAAATTGTAAAAAATATTTCGTCGGCACTTAAAGACCACACAAAGAAATATGCAAATTACGATAATGATATAAAAGCTGATATTGCTGCAGATCCTATAATTAAATATATGGATAAAAACGCATTAGAAAAGGCAATTAAAAACACCAACGATCTTATGAAAAAAGCAGCTAAAGATTTAGATTTTATTCAGGCAGCGCAATACAGAGATGAGATTGAAAAATTGAAGGAGATTTTGAAGGGGAAGAATTAAATATATACAATATGCTTTTTATTCTATTCGCAACAATATTCTTCTAAATAAATTTTTCCCCATTTACCTGAATCCTCCCAATCTTTACAAGCTTCAACCATCATATTCATTTGCATATAAGTTAAGCCTCTATTCGAAATTCTAATTCCTTTTTGTCGTTGTTCTGTTGTTAACTCAATAGATTTACTAAGATCGACAATAGCTTCTTTATATTTCTTCATATTGCTTTTAATAAGCCCACGTTCATGCAAAATAACAGCAGTATTTGGTGCTATTTGATTTGCTTTATCAAAATATACTAGTGCAGAATCAAGTTGCCCCTTAATTTGTAAGTCTTGTGCTTTTTTATAAAATAATTCAGAATCTTTATTCTTAAACAAATCAGAACTTTTATATCTAACTCTACAACCTACTAATAAAAATAATACACTTATAATCACAAGTATTTGTTGTATTGAAATTTTCATTTCTGTTCTTCTAACTTTCATAGTAATTATAAATATCACCCAAAAAATAATAAAAATTTAACAACAATACTTTAAAACAATAACTTTACACTTTCAGCTTTAAAAACTTTTATACAACAATGGCACAAAGCAAATTATATTTAATTCCAACAACTTTAGACAATACAGTAACAAATAACGTAATTCCAGAAAATCTTAAGCAAATAATACTATACACTAAATATTTTATTGTTTAAAATATTACCATCTTAATACGAGCATCTTATATATCAATCTAAAATTAATAGTAAAATAGGCATCTTTTTAATATCTATTTGCTTAAAATTTATATCTTTGTTTGAACTAAGTCTTTAAAAAATTATTCTTTGAAAATTCATGTATTTAAATATTTTTTAATTACGCTATCAATATTCATTATACAAAATGTTTATTCTCAGTCTGTAAATGAATTGCAAAAGACAGCAAAAAAGCATTTCGATAATAAGGAATTTGTTAAAGCTCTACAGTATTACCTTGAGTTAGATTCTTTAAAACCCAACGATCTTAATACTAAATACTACATAGGAACATGCTATTTTAATACAAAGCATCAAAAAATTAAAGGCATTGCATATCTTGAATATACAATCAAGCACGATTCAATAAATATTTATTTTAATGCCAATAAGAACTTAGGAATACTTTATCATATTAATTATCAATTTGACAAGGCAATTAATCAATTTAATAAATATATTAAATTATCTAAACCCTATAATAGTACCGAAAATATTGATTCCATAATCTCTATTTGTAATTATGCAAAAAACGTAATTAAAGATTCTCTGAATACTGATATTACAAATATAGAGAGTATAAATAATATTAAGATATTTGGACAGAATCCATATATTTCAGCAGATGAAGACTTTATTTATTTTACAAGAAAAGACTCTAAAGAAAAAGAAACTATTTATTACTCGCACAAACAATTATCTGGTTGGGCTGAGCCTAGAATTCTGAAAATTGATAAATCAATAAAGAAAAATCCGTTATCTATTGCAGGTTTATCACCAAACGGAAAGCAATTATTTTTAACAATTACAGAAGGAATAAAATCAAATATCTATGCAGGTGAGCTAAAAGATGGAGCTTGCTTGAATATTGTTAAGCTTAACCAAGCAATAAATTCAAATTATTGGGAAGGAGATGTAAGTCTTTCTCTAGACAGTACAAGCTTTTATTTTTCTAGTAAACGTATAGGAGGTTACGGCGGTAAAGACATTTATAAAGTAAGTAGAAATAAAAATGGAGATTTCTCTAACCCTATAAATTTAGGTTCCGAAATAAATACCAAATACGACGAAACTGACCCATTTATTTACTATGATAACAAAACATTATATTTTAGTTCTAATGGACACCAAACAATTGGTGGATTTGATATCTACAGAACAATAAATACACAAAAAAACTTTTGGTCTAAGCCAATAAATATTGGATATCCGATAAACTCTACCTCAGATGATTTTAATTTTACAATGTCTAGGGATGGAAATACAGCTTATTACTCAACAAATATTATTGACGAAAATGGCAATTACAATATCCGTAATATTACCTTAAACAAAGGTATTAATTACTCAGTAATCAAGGGTGAGATTTTAACTGAAGACTCATTATCTTCTCCTAATTTCAGAATTATTATTATAGATAAAGAAACAAATCAAGGGATAAAAAATATATATAACCCTAATTCCAGCACAGGAAAATATTTAATGATCTTACCTCCCAACAAAAAGTACGATATGATTATTGAGGCCGAAGGGTATTTGCCTCATATTTTAAGTATTCATATACCAGATCAAATGAGCTTCTATGAATTATATCAAAAAATTAGTTTATCAAAAATAAAGGCTAACAGCAACAAAGAAGCTAATGGTCAGAAAATTACTGTAACAAATACATTTTACGATATAAATAACTCAAACGAAGTAGATAATATACATATAGACACTATATACTACAAGGACTATTCTAAACTTTTAAGCTTAATAGAAGAACTAATTGAAACTACAGACACAGTTGCACTAGAAGAGTTAGATAGGTTGTCGCAAAGTATAATAAATAATGTTAACGAAAGCAATAACACGTTAATTGCCAAAAATTATAACGATTTAATTAATATAATTGAAAAAGCAATTGAGACAACTGATATTTTAGTATTAGAACAATTAGATAAAGAAGCAAAGTATGATGATGAAATTTCGAATAACTTAGAAATTGATTTTAAGAATTCTAAATTATCAAACAGAAAATATATTACAAATCTAAATATATTTTTTACCCCAGACAGCTATGTAATAGATAATAAATTTGGCAAAGATTTTGAAAGACTTGTTAAGTTAGTAAAAGAAAATAAAGATTTAGGTATAGAAATAACAGGTTATTCAGATACACAAGGAAATAAAGAAGATAATTATGCACTCTCAAATAAGCGTGTGATATCAGTTCTAAATACATTCGTGAGCAGAGGCATACAACCATACAGGAATGTGTTAAGACATTTTGGAGAATCTAAATTTGCAGAAGAAGAAACAACAAAAGAAAAACAATTTAATAGAAGAGTAGAAATAAAAATATTTAAAATTATTAATAGATAAATTGAGACTTATTATTAAAAAATATTACTTAATTTTAGTTAAAGTACTATTTGTGCTTTTTCTTATGCAGAGCTTTAGTTATAAGGTTTTGGCTCAGCAATATACCGAGCACGAACTAAAAGCTGCATACTTATATAATTTTGGCAAATTTGTGCAATGGCCTTCAATATCTAGTAAATATTTTCAGATTGGAGTATATGGAAACAAACAATTTATTTCAACACTAACAAGAACAATAGGAGACAGATCTCTAAATGGAAAGAGAATTCAAATCTTATACTTTCCTACCATTGAAGAAATATCTAATTGTAACATATTATTTATATCTAAAGTAACCCCAGACGAATTAAAAAAAATATTAATAAAAACGAGTGAAAAAAGCATACTAACTGTTGGGGATAGTGTAGAAGATTTTTGTATAGAAGGAGGCATGATAAACTTTACCTCTAGAAACTCCAAATTTAGATTTTATATAAACAACTATTCTGCAGAAAAACAAAAGCTAATAATCAGCTCTAAACTTTTATCGTTAGGGAAAATTATAACAAATGAAAATAAATTTTAAACACCTTTCAATAAAGTATAAAATCATTATTCTAATTACATTAGTAAGCAGCATCTCTATGCTTTTTGCTTTGTTTATTTTCTCGGCTTATGACAAGAGCGAATTCGAAATAAAAACCTTAAAAAACATTTCAATTTTAGCAGAAGTAATATCAAATAATAGTACAGCTTCAGTTTCGTTTAAAGATGTTTACTCAGCTACAGAATTATTACAATCACTAAAAGTAGAAAAGCATATACAAAAGGCTTATATTTTTTTACCAGACAAAAGTACGCTTGCATTTTTTATTAAAGACTCATTATACAAATCAAAACTAATTATACCTGTTTTTACAAACGATACATCAATACTAACAAAAAACTCGTTAATTGTTGTAAAACCAATAATTGATGAACTAAACAAAGATCTTATTATAGGAAATGTATACATAGAATCTGACCTCGATGAATATGATGAAAGATTAAAACACTTTTTTAATTTAGCATCACTAATATTGCTATCATCATTTATAATATCATTTATTTTGTCTTTACAAATGCAAAAAGTAATATCTTTTCCAATATTGAATCTGAATTCGATAATGAAAGAAGTCTCTGTAAATAAAGATTACTCCATTAGAATTGCAAGAAAATCGAATGATGAAATAGGAAAACTAATTTCTGGATTTAACGAAATGCTCATGCAGATAGAGAAACAAAATTTAGCTCTCACAATAAGCAAAGAAGAGGCTCTAAAATCCGCAAAAATTAAAGAAGAATTCTTGGCAAATATGAGCCACGAAATAAGAACTCCCATGAATGCCATTATAGGAATGTCTAACCTAATGTTAGATACCGAATTAAACCATTCTCAAAAAGAATATTTGCAACATATAAAAAACTCTTCTGATAATTTACTTGTTATAATAAACGATGTATTAGATTTATCTAAAATCGAAGCAGATATGATACAAATAGAAAAAATAGAATTTAGTTTAAAAAATTCTTTATCTACAATTTATCAATCATTTAAATATAAAACCGACGAAAAAAAATTAGAGTTTGCTATTAATGTTGGAGAAAACATACCAGATATATTAATTGGAGATTCTGTTAGACTTAATCAAGTTTTATTAAATTTAATCGGAAATGCAATAAAATTTACGGAAAAAGGAAGTGTAATTCTTAATATTGATAATATTGATAATAAAAAAGACGCTGTCACATTACGTTTTAAAGTTGAAGATACTGGGATTGGTATTTCTGAAGAAAAACTAACTACAGTATTTAAAAGTTTCTCTCAAGCAAGTTCAGATACAACAAGAAAATATGGAGGAACAGGCCTTGGATTAACAATATCTAAGCAATTAGTTGAACTACAAAACGGAAGCATTAAAGTTACTAGCAAACTAAACAAAGGAAGTGTATTTAGTTTTAATATCACATTTGCAATATTAAACAATAATATTATCAAAGATAAGCAATTTGCCGAATTAGAAAGAGTAGATAAAGATTATAGTAATTATAACCTATTGGTTGTAGAAGATAATAGGATGAACCAAATTATTGCTAAATCTATTTTAGAGAAAAGTGGGTTTAATGTAGATTTATCTGCAGATGGAGAAATAGCAATTAATATGATGGCTAGCAAAAAATATGATCTTATTTTACTAGATTTACATATGCCAAATATGGATGGATACGAAACTGCAAGGTTTTTAAGAAAAGAACAAAAAAATAATATCCCAATAATTGCTTTAACTGCTGCTGCAGTAATAGGCGAAAAAGAAAAATGTATAAATTTTGGAATGAATGATTATTTATCTAAGCCATTTCAACCAAAAGAGTTAATTAGTATTATTGACAAATATTTATAAAATGGAGAAAGTAGACTTAACATATATAAAAAGCATATCTGCAGATAATAAAGAACTTTTAATAGAGATGATAGATATCTTTAAATCTCAAGTAACAGAATTTATAGATGAAATCAACAAATGCTTACAAAATAATGATTGGATGGCACTTAGCAGAATTGCACATAAAGCAAAAAGTTCTGCTACAATAGTTGGTTTAGATGATCTTTCTAAGAATCTTAAAAGCTTAGAATTAGATGCAAAAGAAGAAAAAGGCACTTATACTTATAAAGATAGAGTTGATTATATAAATACTAGCTTTCTTGATGCAGTCGCACAATTAAACATAATAATTAAAACGTTATAAATCCTTATTTACCCAATCTCCACTGTCTTTTATAAGATTTATTAGTTCATCTAGGGCTAAGTTCTCGTCAATATTACGCTTTATTACTTCTTTACTTTTATACAACGATACTTTTCCGCTACCCGCACCTACATATCCATAATCTGCATCAGCCATTTCTCCAGGCCCGTTAACAATACAACCCATAACAGCAATCTTTAATCCTTTTAGATGCGATGTTCTTTCTTTTATCTTTGCTGTAGCTTCTTCTAAATTAAATAGTGTTCTGCCACAAGATGGGCACGATATATACTCTGTTTTTGTTGTTCTTACTCTCGATGCTTGTAAAATAGAAAACGAAGTAGATTTAGATATTTTAGTTTCAATATTAATGTTTTCAGTCCAAATTCCATCTGCTAAACCATCTATAAATAATCCGCCAGTGTCTATTGCTGTTTTTATTTGAAAATCACTTTCGTTACTATCCTTTAATATATGTTTAATTACTATTGGCAGCTCTATTCCCGAATTAATTAACTTAAAAATAGCCGATCTAACATCTGTTAAATAATTTATATTATCTGATTCTAAAACTAGAACAAGCTTTTCTTCGCTAGATAACTTATTTAGCGTTTCTTTATCTAAGATATTGTTTGTAATCGACAAGAAATTTAGCTCATTAGACTTAATACTACTATCTGTAAAGTAATTACTAACACTAAATAACGGATAAGCATTTACTTGATTAATAAAATTTTTACTATCACAAATAAGTTTTAGAGTATCTGGCAAATCTATATCTGATTCTAATTCTCGAACGAAAACATAATCTGCACATTGATCAGATTTTACATATTTATTGTCTTTGATATTATACCCAATATTAAGTAAATCTGCACTAGTAACCTTGCTATTTATACTTAAATCTACGATAACAACAGGTACATTATTTTTACCAATATCTAATATCGACTTTGTGTTTCTTCTTTTATATTCGAAGGGATTAATAGGATAGGTTCCAAAGTCAGAAATGTTTTGGTGATTTTCCTTATTGTTTATATAATCTACAATGGCTCGTGCAACAGGAATCTCGTTTTCTGGAGGTTCAGTTAACGACACTCTAATTGTATCGCCAATACCATCTGTTAATAAATAACCTATTCCTATTGCCGATTTTATTCTACCATCTTCACCCTCACCTGCTTCGGTAACTCCCAAATGAATTGGAAACATTATACCTTCTGCAATCATATTATTTATTAATAATCTATATGCTTGTACCATTACACGCACATTACTAGATTTCATAGATATTACAACATCATAGAATTCTGTTTTTTTACAAATTCGTAAATATTCCATTGCGGCTTCAACCATTCCGTATATGGTATCTCCATACTTACTCATTATTCTATCGGATAAAGAGCCATGATTTGACCCAATTCTAAGAACTGTTTTATTTTTTTTACAAATATTAATTAGCGATGTAAATTTCTCTTCTAAATAAATAAGCTCTAGTTTATATTCCTCATCAGAAAACTCTTTACCAGATCTAAACTTCTTATCTACAAAGTTGCCAGGATTAATTCTAACCTTTTCGACAGTGTTTGCAGCAATTTCTGCTGCTCTAGGATTAAAATGTATATCAGCAATTAATGGTGTTGTATATCCTCTAGATCTAAACTGACTTCTAATCTCTTGCAAGTTTTCTGCATCTACAATACCAGGTGCAGTAATTCTTATATAATCCGAAAATGCATCTGCTACAATCATACACTGCTCTACAGTTTTTTCGGTATCTAATGTGCTAGTATTGGTCATTGTCTGAATTCTTATAGGATAATCTTTTCCTAAATAAACTCCACCAATATTT
The DNA here is from genome assembly GCA_030627705.1 of Bacteroidales bacterium. Taxonomy (GTDB): domain Bacteria; phylum Bacteroidota; class Bacteroidia; order Bacteroidales; family JAFGXI01; genus DAOVTE01. Next base: position 18,738 of record DAOVTE010000001.1, on the reverse strand, counting down.
ACATTATATGTTCTTAGCCTACTGTATTTTAGTAAATTATTGCAGTATTTAATCATTTTATTGTTTTTTGTAAAAATATACATTAGCTGGTATTATTCTGCACAAATTACAAACGAATTATCAACTATTAATACTTTATTATTTATTATCAAGAGTATTTAATAATTGAAATAATAGAAATTACGTACATTAATTATTATAAACTTAAAGGGTTATTAATTAACTTGCTATATTTACAACAATAAATATTTTTCTTGATATGAATTACAACAATTATAAATCGGTAGACTATTTCAACCTTGACGATTTCTACAGTAGTGAACATAAGTTAATAAGACAATCAATTAGAGATTGGGTTAACAGATCGCTAAAGCCCATTATTGATGAAGCAAATCACAAACACGAATTTCCAAAACAAATTATTAAACAATTAGGTGCTTTAGGTGCATTTGGTCCATATATCCCATTAAAATATGGAGGAGCAGGATTAGATTATATATCATATGGATTAATAATGCAGGAACTTGAACGTGGAGACTCTGGAATTAGATCAGTTGCATCTGTGCAATCATCGCTTGTAATGTATCCTATTTTTGAGTTTGGAAACGAAGAACAACGACAAAAATATTTACCAAAGCTTGCTAGTGGAGAATTAGTTGGTGCTTTTGGTTTAACCGAGCCAAATCATGGTTCAGATCCTGGTGCTATGGAAACAAATATTGTTGATAAAGGCGATTATTACCTATTAAATGGCGCAAAAATGTGGATTACTAATTCGCCAATTGCAGATATTGCTATTGTTTGGGCAAAAGACGAGCAGCAAATTGTAAGAGGCTTAATAGTAGAAAAAGGAATGAGTGGCTTTTCTGCTCCTGAAACTCACAATAAGTGGTCGCTAAGGGCATCTATTACTGGTGAATTAGTTTTTGAAAATGTGAAAATTCCTAAAGAAAATATCCTTCCAAATATTAAAGGTTTAAAAGGACCTATGAAGTGTTTAAATTCTGCTAGATATGGAATTGCTTGGGGCGTAATTGGGGCTGCAATGGATTGCTACGATACTGCATTAAATTATGCGCTAGAACGCAAACAGTTTAATAAACCAATTGCCTCGTTTCAGTTACAGCAAAAAAAATTAGCTGAAATCTTAACAGATATCACAAAAGCACAACTAATGGCGTGGAGAATTGGGACTTTAAAAAATGATAATCGTGCTACTCCATCTCAAATTTCAATGATTAAAAGAAATAATGTTCAAATGGCATTGAATACTGCTAGAGAATCTAGGCAAATTCTTGGTGCAATGGGAATTTCTGGCGATTATCCTATTATGAGACATATGATTAATCTAGAGTCGGTTATTACTTACGAAGGAACTCACGATATACATTTATTAATTACAGGCTTTGATATTACAAAAATATCATCATTCAAATAAAAAAACTAAATATAATACTTTAGCTTTTCTAAAAGATTATTGTTTAATATTTGTTGTTCAAAATTATTAAAATTATCAAACTGTTTTTTTAGGTCATTAAAATTAAAATATTCTTGTTTGCAAATAACAAAGTTTTTATTATGTATTTCAGCAAGATATTCTTGTTCTGTTTGTTTAGGAGTAGGCACTAATATTGCAGTTCTATTAATTGTAAACAAATCCATTATTGTTGAATAACCAGACCTTGAAATTATATATTTTGACTCTTTTAAATGATAAATGATTTCATTATCAGAAAGGTTAGGAACTATTTTTATATTATTTATTAATTGAATATTATTATTTATTGAACCATTAACTATTAAAACTTTATAAGCTGTTTTATCTAATTGCTCTATTAATATTTTTTGTAGATTTGTTTTTTGTGGCTCAGGCCCAGAAATTATTACAAACACATCGTATTTGTCAAATTCTTGTTTTTTATTGTCTAATATTCCATTAAATCTTGATAGTAATCCTATAAATTTTGAGTTTTTTGGCAAAGGATATTTGTTCGTGAGCTCTCCGGTAAATAATGAATTTTCAAGATCTGGAATTAAGCAATAATCAAACTTATTAATAAAAAATAAGTTGATTTTATAAATAATTTTTTCTATAAACCAATTGTTTTTGCTTGTCTTAATATTTATTTGATGAGTAATAAAAATTGATTTTATTTTTTTATTCCATAACCCGTATCTATTATCAGATATTACTGTATCTATATTATACTTATTAATTAATTTCTTAAGAATTTTATGCTCAGTATATATAATAAAAAATATTCTCGGAATCTGTAAAATTAACTTTGCTATTAAATTACGATTAGAATATTTTATATCATATCCTTTAATCTTAATTAGTTTTATCTGCGGAAAATAACTCTTATAATATTCATACGAAATTCCACTAGCAGCTAAAATAATATTATTGTCTTTTATTAAAGAATTTATTATTGGTATTAATCTAGTTGTATGACCTAACCCCCAATCTAATGGACTTAATAATATTGTTTTTTTATCTTTCAATTTAATTATCCTTAACTAAAAACTTCCTTAAAAACATTTAATGATTTTATTTCATAAAACTCTGGAATATGTAGTTTGTAATATAATAAGATTTTCTCTAAAAGGCTATTTCTTTTCTCCTTATTCAATTTTATTTCTTGCAAATTATTATAATCTAGACTTAGCATTTTACTAATTAATAAACTTAGTTGTGGATTTAATTGAGTTTCTAGTTCTGTACTATTTTGGACAAACTCGCTATTAACTATATCAAATATTGGGAAATACATTGAATAATTATTCTTTGGCAACAAGCCCAAATACTTAGTTAGTTTTAATAAAAACAGCAAATGAAAATTTGATTTACCTTCCTCAGCTATGTCAAGATACCTGATAGAATTATATAAAAATTCATATAAGCCTTTGTTACCTTCTTCTTCTTTTAGCGATTTAGTTAAAACCTCTGATAGTAATATGGCTTGTGAACTTTTTACAATATCAAATGGTATAGTTTCTAAAATAAAATCTGCTTTTATTTCTTTGATTTTCTGTAAATTCCGGTTTTCTTTATAATATATTTCTAGATCGAGAATAAATAATTGTTGAAAGTTATTAATCTTAGTTTTAGATTTTTTACTATGAACTCCATTTACCAAAAACGATAACCTTCCAAATTGTTCGGTGTAAATAGACGAAATAATACTATTATCACCATATTTAAAGGTATTTAGAACAATGCCTTTGGTTTTATATAACATCTTATACTTGCTATTAGTTTATTACAAGTATTTTGGTAATATGCGATTTAGATCCATCTTCGTTTGTGCAGAATGCTAAATACACTCCTGTTTGTACTCTATTTCCATTAAAGTCTTTAGTATTCCAAATTGCTTGTCCTCCTAGCGCTGTAGTTTCAAAAACAATATTTCCAGAAACGTCAGTAATTTTAACATTAGAATTTGTTACTAAATTTTTAATCGTAACAACACCTTCGTATCCATGTTTTACAGGGTTAGGGTAAGCATAAACATCAGTAAACTCTTTATTCCCTTGTGTTGCTGTACTTTTAAACGACACAATTCCTTTAGCTGTACCAAAAAACACTTCTCCTGTTAGTTCATCTATTCCAATGGTAATAATTTCATTTGATGGCAAAGGACTATTCTCCATAGTGAAATGATATACTTCTTCTAGCCCATCACTTGATATTAAGTAAGCTCCCGATTTCTGTGTTCCAATCCATTTTCTGTTTGCTCCATCTACTTCTATAGAATTTACGGTTTCTGTTCCTAATAAAATATCTGCATTATCAGTTCCATCGTTGCGAGGAATTAGAATTTGTTGTCCATAAAAATTCTCTCCTGAGAAAACTTGCGAAGCATTTTGATAAATCACTAAACCTTTGTTTGTTCCTACCCAAACAACACCATTTAAATCTTCAGTTACAGAATAAATATCGTTAGAAATTATTTTTCCATTCTCGTCTGCTATATCTATTCTTTTATACGAATCATCTGTATTATCGTCAATAGTTTCGTTTTCGTAGAATATAAACATTCCACCACCTCTTACCAATACCATCCATTTATGATTTTCTTGGGTAATAATTAATTCTCCTATCTCTGGTTTTCCTAAATAACTTCCATATGGGAATGCTACCCAATCTCCATTATTTTTCTTTACTGATAAAGTATTAGTAACGCTAGAATTTGTAACCCAAAGGTTTTTGTTATTATCAACAGCTATTCCCCAAGTTCTTACATAAGGAGATCCTGCACCAAAAATATTTTGTAATGTACTGGTTGTGTCATTATAATTCGCAACAAAATTATTGTCTTGAAACTCAGCAACACCAAGCCCCCACGACGATACGTAAAAACGACCAGGTTCTGTTGGGTCTATAGCAATATCAACAAAATCTCTTAAAGTGCTCATTCCATCTGTGTTGTCTTTATTGATTGTTTCCCAAGATTGATCTTCAAAAACATTTACTTCACCACTATTCCATAGGTTAGTATATTTAGAGTCTACACCACCCGGCACACTCCAAACAGTTCCCTCGGTTGCTAATATTTTAACAATGTTTGTGCTTAATGGACCATCTAATTTAATTCTTGAATAAATACTGTTTTTTAGAACTAAACCTTGTACATCGTCGGCAATCCAATACTCTTTATCTGTTGTATAAATTGCATCTTTGGGTCTTGCTTTACCTAAATAACCAGAAATTGTACTTGAAGCTCCTTCTGTATTGCACTTATAGAAACCATATTTACTCATAATTAATAAATTATTATTTGAGTATTTTAGTCCTGAAATTTCTTGCTTGTTAGTATCTGGTAATTGCCAAAGAGTATCATTTTCTGTAAACGAATAAAGAGTATCTTGTTTATATGTTTCGTTATCCACCCATGTATATAAAGTATCGTTAAATAATTCTACACCTCCGAATTTACTGTTGAAATTTGGTAAAAAATTTAATTGAGTCCAGTTTGCATAATCAACAAGATTAGAGTTACTAATTTCACCTTTAAATATCCCATTTTGTGTTGCAGCATATATATATTCATCACTATTAGTTGTCTGATATACTTCAATATCATCACCTAATTTACCAATGTAATATGTATCTTTAATCTCTTTTTTTATTAAATCTATAACTACAATACCAAAACCGCAAGATAAATAAGCTAAATCATCGATTATATTAATATGGAAAATAGATTTATTTCCTGTAATTAATTTATTTTTAATATCTGGAATATTCGTAATAATTCCATCATTAATAATATCAACATTAGAATTTTCGTATCCAATAACAATTAGGTCTGAATTTATATCCCCAGTTATTGCCGTAACTATTGCATCTGATAATCCGCTAGCTTTTGATAATCGCTCGGTTTGGCTATTATCAGATTTATCGACAGAAAAAAATCCTCCTTTAGTAGCACAATAAATCTTATTTTCTGTTTCGGTAACTCTATAACCTTTTGAATATGAAAAATGTTCGCGCCATTGCCCTACAGCAATTTGAGAATATGAACTGCCATTTAAAAGGAATATTATTATTACTAATAATGTATTAGTTATTATTTTCATTTTTATTTATCTATAATAAAAGTTAATATTATTTTAGAAACTAAACTTATTCAAATTTAGTATTAAAACAAAGCTTTTTTTCTAAACTTTTTTACAAGTTTATTTTACAACTGCTCTTTTTCTATTAAAATTGATATTAGTTTATAATTAAAGATCTCTACTCCTTGCTGGTTTAAGTGCGAATAATCATAATAATAATCGTTAGATAAATCTAAAATCTCGTTAAAATTATAATACGGAATACCAAGTTTATTGTAATATCTATTTATTGAATCGTTGTTTAAATATTTATCGTAGTTTAAGTATGGTGTCTGCACTAATATTACCTTGGTATTATTACGTTTTAAAATCTCTAAATTATCTTCAAAAGCAATTATTTGAGATTTATTTGTAACCCAATTTCTTTCTTCTTCTTCTGCTATTGATAAACTTTTGCTAATCGACTTTCTTTCTACAAATCCGCCATTAATATATAAATCATCTTCTTTTATCTTTTCTTCAACAAAGTCGCTATTTAAGTTCATAATATCTCTAAAAAACCCATACAGCAATGTATTGTATGTTTTAATATTATTTATTTTATAAGCCATATTTATGCTTAAAAAATCATTTCTTGAATTTGCAATAATATCTACTGAACTTTCTACACCATCAGACTCCATTGCATCTGGATAAACATCGTAAATTACTATTTTGGGGTTAATTTCTTTTATATGTCTCTCTAGCAATACGTTTGTTTGTATTGGTGTTTGCGAACTCGATCCTAAATTAAAACTTGACAATCCATTTTCTTTAAATATTCTGGTATCAAAACCTCTGTATGCATGCGACGAACCTAGAAAAAGAATATCTATATTTTTATGTTTATCTATTTCTTTTGTTCTAGAAAACATATGTCCGTTTGAACCTATTCGGTAATTTAAGTTTGTTGTTAATTCTTCTGGCAGAAATAAACCAGAAACAATTATTAACAAAATGTAAACTGTTGATACAAACAGAATAAATATTAATATTTTATTTAAAAATTTAAAAATCATTTAATTTAAAATTGAAAATATATAAATGGTGTTTCACCTGCTGGCATATACATTCCAATAAAATAAATTATTATTACGTAAAAACTCCACCTTAATATTTTGCTTTGTTTATTATTTATAAATTGTATTGCAAACTCTTTCTCTCTGCCTATCCATTCTATTATTATAAAGAATGAAATTAATAATATGTAAATCAATAATTTAGTTTCTTGAAATGGAATTATAACAAAAAAACTATTAATAAATATACTCTCAATATACAAAAATGCATCTGTAATTGTTTCTGATCTAAAAAATATCCAAGCAATTGTTGTTAAGCTAAAGGTTAAAATAATCTGCGCAAATTCTTTAATATTTGGAAGATGTTTACCTTCTGCTACACTATTAGTATTTTTTCTATTCTGGTTTAAAATCATTAAAGGCAGAAAATACAAAGCATTTATTAAACCCCATGCTATAAAAGTCCAATTTGCGCCATGCCAGAATCCACTTATCAAAAAAATTACAAATATATTTCGTGTCTTTTTGTAGTTATCTCCTTTACTTCCTCCTAAAGGGATATACAGATAATCTCTAAACCAAGTGGATAATGAAATATGCCAACGTCGCCAAAATTCTGCAATATCTCGCGAAAAGTATGGAAACGCGAAGTTTTTCATAAGATTAAATCCAAATAGCCTTGCTGTACCTATTGCTATATCAGAATAACCCGAGAAATCTCCATAAATCTGAATTGCAAAAAATACTGCACCCATAATAAGCATGCTTCCTGAATAGTCTGTATAATTCGAGAAAATATCATTAACATAAATTGCGGCATTATCTGCAATTACAATTTTTTTGAATAGTCCCCACAAAATTTGTCGCATACCATCAACGGCTTTTGTGTAATCAAATTTCCTTTTTTTATAGAACTGTGGTAATAGATTTGTTGCTCGTTCTATTGGTCCTGCCACTAATTGCGGAAAGAAACTCACAAATGCAAAAAATGAAACAATGTCTTTTGTAGATTCTAACTTTCGTCTATAAACATCTATTGTATAACTTAAAGTTTGAAACGTGTAGAAACTAATTCCTACAGGTAAAATAATATTTAATCTAGATACATCTATTGGCTGTCCTAATAAAGTAAATGCACTACTAAAACTTTCTGCAAAAAAATTAAAATATTTAAAAAACCCTAGTAAGCCTATATTAACTGCAATACTAGCAAAAAGAAGTAGTCTTCTGTTTCTATTTGCATTAGATAATTTAATGCCAATTATATAATCTATTAAGGAAGAAAATATAATTAGAGACAAAAACCGCCAATCCCACCAACCATAAAAAACATAGCTAGATGCAACAAGTAATAAATTCTGAAATCTTATATGTTTACTTGAAACAATCCAGTAAAGCAGAAAAACTATAGGTAAAAAAATTGTAAACTCTATTGAATTAAAAAGCATTTATTCTTAAATTAATCAATATTTTGTAAAGTAAATAATATAATCGCTTACACAAAAATAATAAATGATATGTAAAAACAAAAAAAGAGGATTTTAAATAAAATCCTCTTTTTTTATTATGAAATTCTAAACTTAATTATTCAACAGGCACTTCTTTTTTTGTTGAATAGTTTATTTTTAGTGCACTTGCTTTTCTTAAAGCTTGCTTAATATCTGTTACAATCCCCATCTTTGTTTTTGAATCTACTTTAAGCGATGTTGTCATAAAAGGAACTTCTTTCTCGTCTCTTTCTAGTCTTTCGCTTATTATCCAGTCTGCAATATCAGAAATTTTAGCAAAAGCATCATTTAATTGAATTTTTGCTTCTGTTCCGTGTATGTGCTGAAAAGCTTTTTTTGGTTCTCCTACATAAACATAAGAAACTAATGATTTCTTTTCTAGCTTTTTAATTTCGCTAGCATAAGGCACAACATTCTTTACTTTTAATGTAGTTTCTCTCATTACAGTGGTTACCATAAAAAAGAATAAAAGCATAAATACAATATCGGGTAACGATGATGTGGAAATAGCAGGCATTCCTCCTTTTCCTTTTCTTCCAAATTTTGCCATTATTCTGCTCCTCCTACATTTTTAGGTTCTGCTTCGGATATCCTTTGTGGAAAAATCCTTTTTACAGCTTTTCTTTTATCCTTAGATAATTCGCTGTAAGGTTTACCAAATTTTTGTAAAGATAATTCGTCTCTAAGCTCGTTGTATGCTGCGGCCAATTCGTTCTGAACTTTTATATACATTTTGTAAGATGTACCTCTATCGTTTTGTAAAGAAATAACTTGTTTAGATACTTCATATGAACCAAAAAAATCAACTTCTACGTCTTTTTTTGCTGGCAAATTATCTAAATCGCTAGGATTTGCAATAAACTCTTTTGCTTTATCTCTTAACTGACTAATATCTAAAGGGCTTCCCTCAACAAGTAATTTATTATTGCTGTTAATTAAAACAACAAAAACATTTCGTTCCTTAATTGGAGGAGGAGGTTCTACATCGTCCTCAATAATTGGCGGCAGAATTCTTGATATACCAGAATCAACATCCATAGTGGTAGCTACAAGGAAAAATATAAGCAACATAAATGCTATATCTGCCATTGAGCCTGCGTTTACTTCTGGTGCGTCTCGTCTTGCCATAATTTTTAATTATTATTGTTTATTTAAATGCTTTAGATACTTCTGTATAAATAATACTTACAACAGCTAATATTCCTAGTATGTACATAGACCATAAGCCTGTTCCTACATATTTAGATAAGCCTTCTGTAATATCAAATTTCTCGTATCCTAAAAATTGTGGTATTTCTCCTGATGCAAATATGTAGCTTAATAAAATTACTACCCCTAATGCGCCAATACCTATAAATGCACCCATTGCTTGTTTTGGTCTGGATACTAATTGGAAAATTGAAAATCCTAATACTGCTAGTGCAGCAATTCCAAATAATATATATGACCAAATAATAAATGAGTTTGCAAATGCTGACTCAGTCATTGCTCCGAAAAAGAATAATCCAACAAAGATTACACCTATAGCAAGCAATAAATAAGAAACATATGATAATATCTTAGCCATATTAATTATTTTTTAAGGTTATATTTTGTTAAAATATCAATTAAAGAAATAGAAGCGTCTTCCATATCATTAACAATACTGTCAATTTTTGAAACTATATAGTTATAGAATACTTGTAATATCATAGCTACAATAAGACCAGATACTGTTGTAATTAAAGCAACTTTAATACCACCAGCAACAAGTGTTGGAGAAATATCACCAGCAGCCTCAATAGAATCAAACGCACCAATCATACCAATTACTGTACCCATAAATCCTAACATAGGAGCAAGTGCAATAAATAATGATATCCAAGTTAAGCCTTTTTCTAAAAGTCCCATTTGCACACTACCATATGAAATTACAGATTTCTCTACAATCTCTATTCCTTGGTCCGATCTATCTAATCCTTGATAGAAGATACTCGCCACAGGCCCTTTAGTGTTTCTACATACTTCTTTTGCAGCATCTACACCACCTGAGTTAAGTGCGTCTTCTACGCTAGTAAGTAATTTTTCTGTGTTTGTAGAAGCTAAATTAAGATAAATAATTCTTTCTATAGCTAATGCTAAACCTAGAACTAATGCTAATAAAACTGTACTCATAAATCCAGCTCCACCTTCAATAAATTTTTGTTTAATTTGTTGGTGCATTCCTGGTGTCTCAATGATTTCGGCAATTTCTTCTTCGGTAGCAACTTCTTCTGCAGGAGTTTCAACTTCTTCGGTTACCGCTTCTTCTGCTACTGCGTCTTCAGTAGTTTCAGCTTCTTCTGCCACACCTTCAGCAGCTGCGCCTTCATTTTCTACAACTGTTGTTTCTGTAGCTTCGTCTTGTGCTACAGCAACATTAGATGCTCCGTAAGTAAGCATTCCAAATACAGCAATTAGTGCAAATAGTTTTTTCATGATTATGTTTTAAGATTAGATATTAATTTATATTTATTTTTTATTTAATTACTTATTTATCAGCGGAGAGAGAGGGATTCGAACCCACGTTATAGTCACCCATAAACACGCTTTCCAAGCGTGCGCCTTAAGCCACTCGGCCACCTCTCCTTCTCAACTTCTTTTTTCGAAGCAGCCAAAGTACTAAAAAATATTGCGTTTTAAAAAAAACTAATCAATATTTATTTCTCCTCTAAGCGATTTTTTTAATTTACTTTCTATGTCGCTCACAGCAAATTTCCTGCCAAAAAGATACATCAGTTTTGTAATTGCTGCTTCTGTCGTAATATCGTATCCAGAAATAACGCCTATTTTTTGTAATGCTCTGCCTGTTTTATACTTACTCATATCAACGGTTCCTTGACTACACTGCGATACATTTAGCACAACAATACCTTTGTCTATTACAGATTTAATTTCGTTTACAAACCACGTTTTGGTTGGCGCATTTCCAGAGCCATAGGTTTCTAAAACAACTCCTTTTAGATTAGGAATATTTAATATTGCATTTAAATATGATTTTTGTATTCCTGGAAATATTTTTAGTATTACTACATCATTACACAAGTCTGTAAAAATCTGGAGTTCTTTTTCTTTGTTAAGTTTTCTAATTACAGGAAAATCGTAATTTATATTTATTCCTGCATTTGCAAGGTTATCGTAGTTTGGCGATGCAAAAGCATCGAAATATTTTGCACTATGCTTTGTTGTTCGGTTTCCTCTAAGTAATCTATTTTCGAAATAAATACAAACTTCGTTTACAATTGGTTTATTGTTTTTTTCGTCGGCTGCAATTTCTATTGCCGAAATTAGATTTTCTTTACCATCGGTTCGTAATGTTCCAATTGGTAATTGCGAGCCTGTTAATATTACTGGTTTGCTCAAGTTTTTAAACATAAAGCTTAGTGCAGATGCAGTGTAAGCCATAGTATCGGTTCCGTGCAGAATTACAAAACCGTAGTAATCGTAATACTTTTCTTTAATAATTTTTGCTAAACGCACCCATAGTTCAGTATCAATATCAGATGAATCTAGGATTTTATCGCAAGCAATTGTGTCTATTTTAACATCAAATTTATTTAATTCTGGAACTTGCTCTACTATTTGGTCAAAATCGAACGGAACTAACGAGTCTGTTTCGTTATCGTATATCATCCCGATGGTTCCGCCTGTATATATTAACAATATCTTTTTATCCATTAGATTATTTTAAAAATATCGTAAGCGTTTTTTGTTGTAATTTCTGCTATTTCTTTAATGCTAACCCCCTTTATTACAGCAACTTTTTTTGCTATATAATTAAGATACGAACTTTGATTTCTTTGTCCTCGTTTTGGGTCTGGAGCTAAATATGGAGAATCTGTTTCTAGAACAATATTATGAAGATCTATTTGCTCTACAACCTTTGCTAAATCAGCATTTTTAAAGGTAACTATTCCGCCTATGCCTAATTTGAATCCCATTTCTGTTATTTTATTGGCTTGCTCTAATGTGCCTGTAAAACAATGAAAAACTCCATTTAAATTAGCATCGTTTTTTTCTAATAATATTTCGTAAATAATATCAAAAGCATCGCGCGAATGTATTACAATTGGCAAATTGTGTTTTTTTGCTATATCTATTTGAGCTCTAAAAGCTTGTTTTTGCTCATCTTCAAATGTTTTATCCCAATACATATCTATACCAATTTCTCCAATAGCATAGAATTTTTCTTTAGATAAGTATTCTTCTACAATTTTTATTTCTTTTTCGAAATCATCTTCTACTGATGTTGGGTGTATACCAATCATTGGAAAAAAATGATTTGGGTGCCTTTTCGATAATTTAAGCATATCTTCTATTGTAGTGCTATCGATATTCGGAAGCATAATTTTTTCTACATTAGAATAAATAGCTTTTTCTATAACATCATGTCTATCTTTATCAAAATTATCTAAATATAAATGTGCGTGTGTATCTACTAATTTCATTGTGTTTATTTTGATTAGTTTAATTTATATACATTACCGGGCAATGGTTTTACAATACCTTTAAACTCTAGGTTTAGTAATTCAACTAAAACTTTACTTGTTGGCATTTTCACGCCTATACTAATTCTATCTATTGTATTATTGTTTCCTGATTTTAGGTAATTAATTATAATTTTTTCTTTTTCTGTAAGTTCAACAAATAATTCTTTTTGAACCCCCTGCTTTTGTGCTACAGTTTTGGTTTCCCAACCTAATATGTATTCTATATCTTTATAGTCTTCGATAAGAACAGCTTTATTAGATTTTATTAATCTATTGCAGCCCTCAGAGTATTTGTCGCCAATTCTTCCAGAAAATGCAAAAACATCTCTATTATATGAGTTTGCTATATCGGCAGTAATTAGAGAACCTCCTTTTTTTGCAGATTCTATAACTACTGTTGCATCTGAAATACCTGCTACAATTCTGTTTCTTTTTGCAAAATTGCTTTTATCATTTTTAGATTGCGACGTAAATTCAGTAACTAAAGCTCCTTTATTTATTATTTCGTTAGAAATATTTTTATGCGCTGCGGGATAAATAATATTTAGACCCGTACCTAAAACAGCAATAGTTTCTATATTATTCTCTAAAGCTGCTTTATGTGAGCAAACATCAACACCATAAGCTAAACCACTTACTATAATAAAATCGTGATTTTGACTTTTTAAGTCTTTAACAAGTTTGTTGCAAACAACTTTTCCGTAATCTGTAATATTGCGAGTGCCTACAATGCTTATTACTTTTTTCCTGTTAAAGTCGATATCTCCTTTAGAGAAAAGCATTAATGGAGAATCATAGCAATTATTTAATCTGTGAGGAAAGTCATCATCTAAATAAAAAGTAAGTTTTATTTTATTAGTATTAATGTATTCTAATTCCTTCTCTGCTTTTTTAAGGTAAGAAGATTTATCGGCAAAAACTTTTACAGAATTCTTAAAACCAGGAATTTTAGCAAGAGTACTAACCTTTTCTTTAAACAAAGCTTCGATTCCTCCTGTGTATGCAATTAATTTTTTTGCATTAACAGAACCTATACCTTGTATAAAATTTAACGAAAGTTTATATAGAATTTCCTCAGAATACATTTTGTTTTTTTTACAGCCTACAAAACTAATTCAAAAAAATAATTATGTATATTAAACAGGAAAATAAATTTAATCTTTTTTTATTGAGTACATATTTAATGCCTCAACAAGTTTGCTGATATCAGGTTTGCTCACATAAGTGAGGCTTATAGACGGATACTTTGCAATTCCTTTTTTTGTTCTTGCATATAATAAAAGGTTAATCTTTTTTCCACCAAGAAGTTTCTGTATTTCAAATTTATATAAACTTGTTTTTTCTATTTCAATAGCTTTTCTTTTTGAGCTAAATATCTTTAGACTAAAATACTTAAATTTAAGTTTTTCTTCATCATCATTAAAATAGAAGAAAGAAACATTCAAATACAATGTGTAAATGAGAATTCCTATCATTAACACACTTACTATTAGCACGTAATTAAGAGCAGGCATGTTGTAAATATTTTTTGTAAAAATTTCTAGAACAGACAATGTATAAAGTGTAATAAATATAACTAAACCTATAATCGTATATACCCTATACTTAACTAAATTATCATAATTTTGAATTTCCATAGCTTTACTGTAAAAAACTTTATGTGTTATGAGTTTATTTTCGACATAAAAGTAAAAAAAATATACTAAATAATAGTAAAAAGCGTTTTTTTATATACTTTTGTTTGTTTTAACAGTAGTAAAGAATAATTTTACATAAAATATAAATCAATTAAACATGAAAAAAGCATTAAGTATTCTTGTCCTTGCAACAGTAGTTTTAAATGTTGTATCCTTTTATGGTTGTGCAAAAGGAGAGGACGATCCATTTTTTTCAATTCACACTAGAAAAGCTAGAATAGTTGGTGATTGGGACATTTCAAGTTACAAGTCAGAGATATCTACAGTACACGATAATGGTGAGAAATCTATTGAAGATTTTACTTTAACTTTAAATAAAGTTAAAGAAATTATTAAAAGTGAAAACACAGTACACGATACTTCAGTTACAACAAGCGGAAATGTTAATGAAGCTTATTATAAGTTTGATAAAGATGGGTCAGTAGAACTTATTCTTGACTATACGCTTGTAAAAGATAGTTCTGGCACCAATGATAATACAGGATATACAACTACCTCTAAAAGAACAAGAATTTATAAAACCAGAGCTTTAGGCACTTGGAATTTTATGTCTGGTATTGATGACTATAAAAATAAAGAAAGAATCTCGCTGGTTTGGGAAACTTATAATACAAGCTTAAACTCTATCTTATTAAGATATGTTGATGATGATGATGACAATAGAATTTACACTGTAAATGTTCCAGGAATTGTATTATCAGAAAACAAATATGCTAATGGAGAAAGAGCTGAAGTATGGGAAATAGACCAACTTAAAAATAAAGAAACAATTATTTATCAAGATGTTAATTTCTTAGACGTTAGTAAAACTGATACAGCAGGTACTACAATTAGTCATAAAGGATACAGAACAATGACATTAACTCAAAATTAAATAATAACTCGTATTAAAAAAAAGGATGTCTAATAATAGACATCCTTTTTTTTGTAATTTTTTTTAATAATAAATAGAGCGAACTTTGTATTATCAGAACAGCTCTGAAATACTATATTTTTAATATATCCTCTTCCTTTGCTGTTAGTAATGTATCTATTTTACTAATGTAATCATCTGTAAGTTTTTGCACTTCCGATTCTGCATCTTTCTCCAAATCTTCAGACAATCCATCCTTCTTCATCTTTTTAAGCTCATCGTTCGATTCTCGCCTTGCATTTCTTACACTTACCTTAGCGTTTTCCCCCTCTGATTTTGCTTGTTTTACTAGATTCAATCTGCGCTCCTCTGTTAAAATAGGAATATTTATTCTTATTATTTCTCCATTATTATCTGGATTAAACCCCAAATTAGCATTTAAAATAGCCTTTTCTATAGGTTGTATCATTGCTTTCTCCCATGGTTGAATAGCAATTGTTCTAGGATCAGGAGTATTAATATTTGCTACTTGAAAAATATCAGTAACACTTCCGTAGTAATCAACAGTTAATCCTTTTAACATTGTAGGATCGGCCTTACCTGCTCTTATACTTGATAATTCTACTTCTAAATGCTCAATTGTATTGTTCATTTTTTCTTTAGCAATATCGAATAACATTTCTAATTCCTCATTCATAACATGAAATTTAATATTTTTGATAAATATAGTATTTTGCTTTATAATAAAAAAGAATCTCTATGATAAATTACGTAGCAAATATGCTATATTAATTTAAAGATTTGCTCATCAGTAAAATATCTAAATTTTATACAGGCCGTTCAATATATAGATGAAATTTAAAAACTGAAGGATATTTTGAAGGAAAACGTTATATTCTTAAAATTTCTTTAGTCTTTTATCCGTTAACCTTTAACTTTTAACTCAATAAACAATAACTTTGTACTTTCTACTCTAAAAACTTTTATACAACAATGGCACAAGGTAAACTATATTTAATTCCAACAACTTTAGGCGACACTGAAATTAATAATGTAATTCCAGAAAATGTTAAGCAAATAATAATAAACACAAAATATTTTATTGTTGAGAACATAAGAACAACACGACGATACCTAAAGAAAGTTGAACGAAGCATAAATATAGACGAACTTACATTTTTCGTGCTAGACAAACGCACAAAGCCGCAAGAGCTTAGTGAGTTTTTAAAGCCTATTGCACAAAACAATATTGGAATAATTTCTGAATCAGGTTGCCCCGCTGTTGCTGATCCAGGAAGTAGCATTGTAGAACTAGCTCATAAAAAGAACATACAAGTTATTCCTTTAGTTGGTCCATCTTCAATTTTACTTTCTATTATGGCGTCTGGTTTTAACGGACAAAACTTTGCATTCGTTGGTTATATTCCTGTTAACAAATCAGATCGAATTAAAAGAATAAAAGAACTAGAAAATAAGTTATTTAGAGAAAATCAAACACAAATTTTTATAGAAACTCCCTACCGAAACAACTATTTGTTAGAGGATATTGTAAAGAATTGTAACCAAAACACAAAACTTTGCATTGCAACAGATATAAGTCTAGAAAACGAATTTATTGTAACTAAAACAATTGCACAGTGGAAAAATGTTTTACCAAATATTGGTAAACGAAATACTATTTTTCTTTTAGGAAGATAAAACTTTATTCTTAAATTACATGACAGATATTAAAGCATTTGAGAAACTACCTAAACAATTAGTAGATGAGATATTAAAACTTTCTATACGCAAAGAAATCCCGAAAAATACAGAAATATTAAGAGAAGGACAATATGTAAAAGTTATTCCTATTGTAATAACTGGGTTAATTAAAGTATTCTCTAGGTTCGACGAAAAAGAGCTCTTACTATATTATATTAAGCCTAACGAAAGCTGCATAATGTCTTTCACATCTGGCATAAACAATGAGCCTAGTAAGATCCATGCTTTAACAGAAGAAGACACCACCGCACTTCTTATTCCCACAGAAAAGGTTAACCATTGGATAAAAGAATACCCCGAGTTTAGCTTTTTATTCTTTAAGTTATACAATTTAAGATACACCGACTTGCTAGACACAATTAGTCAAGTACTCTTTAATAAGATGGATAAACGTTTGTTCGATTATCTAACAAAAAAGGTAGAATTAACAAACACGCAGATTTTAAAAATATCTCATAGACAAATTGCTAACGATTTAGGAACAGCAAGAGAAGTTATTAGCCGTGTAATGAAGAAACTTGAAAACGAAAATAAAGTTGAACAATTAGGAAATAGCATAAAAGTATTGTAGTTGTGACTCTAGTCACTGCCAAAAATATTTCGCATACATATCTTTGCTTTATAATTAACAGAAACAATTATTAAAAAAAATATTATGAAAAAAAACATGGGAAATATCGATAAAGCAATAAGAATAGTAATTGCTTTAATAGTTGGCACACTGTTCTATACAGATATAATTACAGGAACTATTGGAATAATTTTATTAGTATTATCTGCAGTTTTTGTATTAACAAGTTTATTAAGCATTTGTCCTATTTACTCAATATTGGGATTAAGCACCTGTCCGCTAAAAAACAAAAAATAATAGATTATTCAAACTTGTAAATGGCGATTAATAGTATTAATCGCCATTTTTTTATTATCAAATATAATTTCCTGTAAATAATTTATAAATTTACAGCATGCTAAAACTTAAAAACTCATTAATAATTTCGGGAACAGGTCAAAATGTTGGAAAAACAACTTTGATTTGCAGTATAATTAAACAAAATTCTGATAAACATATTATTGCAGTAAAGATTTCGCCTCACTTTCATAAACTTAACAATAATGAAATAATTATTTCTAAAAGCAAAAACTTCGTTATTGTAAAAGAAGAAAACAAAACAAGAAATAAAGATAGTTCTAAAATGCTTCTAGCTGGTGCATCGGAGGTTTATTATGTACAATGTACAGACAAATATTTAACCCAAGCATTAAATATTATTATTGATGCAGTACCAAAAAACTCAAATTATATTTTTGAATCTGGTGGTGTAAGGAACATTATTAATCCAGATTTATTTATAATGATAAAATCTTCTGATTATAATAACGAAAGACCAAGCGTAAACAAAAACCTAGAAATTGCAGACTTAACAATAAACTTCGAAAATAACTCGCATAATTTCGATTACAAAAATATTTTGCTTGCTAAAAGTGGGTGGAGATTGTAAATATTCTTTGTAAGTCTAATTATATTTGATTCTAGGTTATGATTTTATTTTTTTAGCATTACAAATACTAAAAAGTCATTAACATCCGCGTTGCAAACGCGGACGAGTTAAAGGGATTTTAATTACCCTGACAATATTCTTCTATATAAATTGAATAATGTTCACCATCGTTTCTAATTGCTTCTTTAAAACATTTGCAAGCATTATTTTCATCTCCTATCAATAAATATATCTCTCCTTTAAAACCATAATTTTCACAATTATGAGAATCTAATTCTATCGCCTTATTTAT
>DAOVTE010000065.1 GCA_030627705.1 Bacteroidales bacterium | reverse complement strand
TGTTGCTGGAGCAATGTATGCAATCGCAAAACAAGAATTACCAGTTCATATTATTGCTTTAGTTCCTTCTACAGATAACCGTCCGGGCGGAAACGCATACGCACCGCAAGATGTAATTACAATGCACAATGGCTTAACAGTTGAGGTTTTAAATACCGATGCCGAGGGCAGAATGATTCTAGCAGATGCGCTAAGTTACGCTCAACAATACAAACCAGAATTAGTAATAGATTTAGCAACTTTAACAGGATCTGCACACGCAGCAATAGGGCATCAAGGCATTGTAGGAATGGGAAATGCAAAACCAAAAGTATTTTCTAAACTTCAAGAAAGTGGCGAGAAAGTTTACGAGCGAGTTGTGGAATTTCCATTTTGGGACGAGTACGACGAAATGCTTAAATCAGATATTGCCGATTTAAAAAACATTGGTGGTAAAGTTGCAGGAGCAATTACCGCAGGTAAATTCCTAGAGCACTTTACAGATTATCCATACATACATTTAGATATTGCGGGTCCAGCATTTTTAGAAGCACCAGATTCTTACAGAGGAAAAGGTGGCTCAGGAACAGCGGTAAGATTACTTTACGATTTCTTTAAAAATATTTAAGAGCTAAGTTAGATTAAAGTTAATTCTAGGTTTGAATTTTAAACCAGAAACTTTACAAACTTTCAGTTTTACAAACTTTCAACTAGTATATAATGGAAAAAATAAAAATAGGAATAACTCAAGGCGACATAAACGGAATAGGTTACGAACTAATAATAAAAACATTATTAGATAATAGAATTTTAGATTTTTGCACACCTATTGTTTATGGCTCTGCCAAAGTTCTAGCATACCACAGAAAAGTGCTTAACGTAACAAATTTTAGTTTAAACAATGTAAAAAGTATAGATGATATTAATCCAAAACGAGGCAATGTAATAAATTGCACCGATGAGGAAATTCGAGTAGAATTAGGTAAATCTACATCAGAAGGAGGAAATGCTGCTTTTACAGCATTAGAATGTGCCATTACAGATTTGAAAGCGAATAAAATTGATGTGCTACTTACAGCCCCAATTAATAAAGATAATATCCAATCTGATAAATTTAAATTCCCGGGACATACAGAATATTTACAAGAAAAATTTGATTCAAAAGATGTATTAATGCTTTTAGTAAGCGATACATTAAGAGTTGGAGTTGTAACTGGACATATTCCTGTTGCTAAAATTTCAGAAGCAATAACTCAAGAAGCAATTATTGAGAAACTTAGAATACTAAATAAATCGCTAATTCAAGATTTTTCTATTCGCAAACCAAAAATTGCAGTTTTAGGATTAAACCCTCATGCAGGTGATAATGGAGTAATTGGTTCAGAAGAATTAGACATTATTATTCCGGCTATAGAACAAGCACGTAACGAAAATATTATGGCAATAGGCCCATATCCAGCAGATGGATTGTTCGGATCTTCAACTTTTATGAAATTTGATGCAATTCTAGCAATGTACCACGATCAAGGATTAGCTCCTTTCAAAGCACTTGCTTTCGATTCGGGAGTTAATTTTACAGCAGGTTTACCAATAATTAGAACTTCTCCTGCACACGGAACAGCTTACGATATTACTGGTCAAAATATAGCTGATATTAATTCATTTAAACAAGCCCTTTACTTAGCTATAGATGTTTACAAGAATAGAAAAGAAAATATTGAATTAAATAAAAATAGTTTATAACTAATTTGTAAGCATTACATAGCGTTGCATATACATCTTTGCAAATAACTTTAAGCATATTTACTTGCTAACACTAATTAGACTTAGTATTTTTGCAAGTTAAAATTCACTTAATATAAGTCATAATAAAATAAATGTACGATTATATACAAGGTAAAATAATAGAGAATACACCAGCTTATGCTGTTATAGAAAGTAATAATATAGGTTTTTTTATAAACATATCCATTGGCACTTATTCATTATTAAACGAAAAAAAAGAAGCCAAACTTTATATTCATCAGGTAATTAGAGAAGATGCTCATTTATTATTTGGGTTTTTCGAAAAAACAGAAAGAGAAATGTTTTTGCAATTAATATCTGTTTCTGGTGTTGGAGCTAATACAGCTAGAGTAATTTTATCATCGTTATCTGTTGAAGAAGTTAAAAAAGCAATTACAGCAGGCGAAGTAAATATACTTAAATCGGTAAAAGGAATTGGTGCTAAATCTGCACAAAGAATAATAGTGGATTTAAGAGATAAAGTGACTAAAATCGATACAACAGATGATATTTTTGCTGATAAAGACAATACTATTAAAATAGAAGCGTTATCTGCTTTAGTTATGTTAGGATTTGTAAAAAAACAAATAGAGAAAGTGCTTGATAAAGTTTTATTAGAAGAGCAGAATATAACAGTAGAAGAACTTGTTAAGAAATCATTGAAACTACTATAAAAAGAATTGAAGAAGCATCTCAAAAATATATTTATTAGTACACTTTTTGTTTCGTTGGGGATAATAATTTGGAGTTCCGAGGCACAAGTTAATCCTTACATGAATTTTAATTACAATATTGCTGTTGACGATACTTCTGTAAGCGATACAACAAATCTTAAATTTCCTTTTAATGATGTAAAAGACCAAAACTATTTCGAGAATAATAATAATTCAGGAATGTATTTAAATAATCCTGGTAATATTAATACAGAAATAGTTTACGATCCTACAACCAACGAATATCATTTTAAGAAACAAATAGGGAAGTTTAATTACCGTACTCCTCAATCTATGTCGTTTGAAGACTACAGAGAGCATGATTTTAATTCGTCGGTACAAGACAATTGGAATCAAATAGCAAAAAGTAATACATCAAAATATAGTAAATCGCTAATTCCAACTTTAAGAGTAGGTGGCGATGTTTTTGATGCTATATTTGGGAGCAATACAATTGACATAAGACCACAAGGTTCGGCAGAATTAATTTTTGGATTAAAAATACATAAAACAGAAAACCCAAATATTCCTATAAAAAACAGAAGAACTACAACTTTTGATTTCGATGAGAAAATTCAAATGAATGTAACTGGTCAGATTGGCGATAAAATGAAACTCGCTACAAAGTACGACACAGAGGCAACATTCGAGTTTGAAAACGAGATGAAATTAGGTTACGAAGGCGACGATGATGAAATAATTCAGAAAATTGAAGCAGGTAATGTTTCTCTACCGCTTACAGGATCATTAATTACAGGTTCTCAAAGTTTATTTGGTTTAAAAACAGAATTAAAGTTTGGTAGACTTACAATGGCTACAATCTTTTCGCAGCAAAAAGGAAAAAAATCAGAAATAAATGTAGAAGGTGGTGCACAAACTACAGAATTCGAAATTTATGCAGACGAATATGATGCTAATAGGCACTTCTTTCTGGCGCAATATTTTAAAGATAATTACGATAATGCTGTTTCTACTCTGCCCGTAATTAATTCTGGAATTACAATTACAAAAGTAGAAGTGTGGGTAACAAATAAAACTGGTAACTTCCAGAATTCAAGAAACATTGTAGCATTTATGGATTTAGCCGAAGGTTATAAAACTGATGGCTCTAATAATTCTTACATATATAGTCCAAATATTCAATTAACACCTGCTGCCGGTGTTTTACCAAGCGATACTAACAATACATTATTTGATTTAGGCAGCGATACACTATCTTCTATTCGCGATATTACCCAATTATCTACTTCATTAGCAGGATTTAATAGTGGAACAGATTACGAGAAAATTGAATCTGCTCGTTTATTAAGAACTTCGGAATATACATTACATCCAAAACTTGGTTATATTGATGTGAATTCGGCACTAAATTCAGACGAAATACTCGCCGTTGCTTACGAATATATTTTTAGAGGTAGACATTACAGAGTTGGAGAATTCTCTACTTCAGGTGTTGCAGCTCCAAAAGTTTTAATAACAAAACTTTTAAAAGGTACAAACCTGTCTCCAAAATTACCTACTTGGGATTTAATGATGAAAAATATTTATTCTCTTGGTGCATATCAGGTTTCTAAACAAGATTTCGAATTAAATGTTCTTTATCAAAATGATAATACAGGTACACCCATAGATTATATTGAAGCTGGTGATATAAACGAAAAGAGATTAGTTGAAGTATTAAACCTTGATAGATTAGATAGTAAAAATGAACCTAATCCTGATGGAGTTTACGATTTTGTTGATGGATATACAATATCAGTGAATGGTGGTAAAGTAATTTTTCCTGTTTTAGAACCTTTTGGTAGCTATTTAGAAAAGAAAATTAATAACCCAACTGATGCAAAAAAATATGTTTATCAAGAACTATACGATTCTACACAATCTAAAGCTAGACAGATTGCCGAAAAAAATAAATTTATATTAAAAGGTAGATATAAATCATCGCCTGGATCTGATATATCACTTAATGCACTTAATGTGCCAAAAGGTTCAGTTACAGTTACTTCTGGCGGACGTATATTAACAGAAGGACATGATTATACAGTAGATTATTTACTTGGTAGAGTAAAAATTATAAATCAAGGAATATTAGAATCAGGCACCCCAATAAAAATATCTTTAGAAAGTAATTCATTATTTAGTATACAAAGTAAAACGCTTGTAGGTACACATTTCAATTATCAGGTAAGTAGGGATATTAATATTGGAGGTACAATATTAAATTTAACAGAAAGGCCTATTACGCAAAAAGTAAATATTGGCGACGAACCAATTTCTAACACAATATGGGGTTTAGATGGAAATTATAATAAAAATATTCCATTACTTACAAAGTTTATAGATAAATTACCATTCTTAGAAACTAAAGCAATGTCTACTGTAACAATAACAGGTGAATTTGCCCATCTTATTCCAGGCCATTCAAAAGCAATAGATAAAGATGGTAAAGCATATATTGATGATTTCGAAGGAACAAAAACCTCAATAGACATTAGAGCATACAATGGATGGAAACTTGCAAGTACACCGCAAAAGCAAACCCTATTTAAAGAAAGTGCTTTAAATAATAATCTAGATTATGGTAAGAATAGAGCAAAATTAGCTTGGTACAGGGTAGATGGATCTTTAACAAGAAATGATGCTAGCACACCAGATGCAGTAAAAGATAATCCAGTATTACAGAATAATCATTTTGCTAGAGAAATTTACGAAACAGAGTTGTTTCCCGAAAGAATGCCTGCAAATAATATTTCGCCATCAATGCCAGTTCTTAATTTAGCATTCTATCCAGAAGAAAGAGGGCCGTATAATTATGATTTACCATTTGGTAGTAGTTATTCAAAAGGTATAGATATAAACGGAAATTTATTAGATCCTAAAACACGATGGGGAGGGGTTATGCGTAATATAACTCAATCAGATTTTGAAGAAGCAAACATAGAATTTATAGAATTCTGGCTGATGGATCCGTTCGTATACAATAAAAATCACTCAGGTGGAGACTTGTATTTTAACCTTGGAAATATTTCAGAAGACATTTTAAAAGATTCACGAAAATCTTTCGAAGATGGATTGCCAACCGACGAAAATTCAACACTTGTAGATACAACTGCTTGGGGTATTGTTTCGTCTAAGCAATCTTTAAATAATTCTTTCGACCAAGATGAAGAAAAGAAAAGAAAACAAGATATAGGATTAGATGGCCTAGAAGACATTAGAGAACGTACTTTCTTTAAAGAAGTATTTCTAGACTCAATAGAAATGACTTTCCCAGGTTCAAAGGCTTTTTCTGATGCAATGGCCGATCCTTCAACAGATAACTTTTCTTACTTTATGGAAAACGATTTTGCTGATGCACAACAATCAATCGTAGAAAGATACAAAATGTATAATGGATTAGAGGCAAATTCTGTTATTCAATTGCAGGTTAATTCTACTCAACCAGATATCGAAGATATAAATTACGACAATACACTAAGCGAAGGAGAAAGCTATTATCAATATAAAGTTAGTTTAAATCCAACAGATATGGTAATTGGCTCAAATTACATTACTGATATTAGAACTGGAGAAAACAAAGATGGCGATAAAGTAAACTACTATCAGTTTAGAGTACCTATTCAAGAACCTAGTAAAATAATTGGTGATATTCAAGATTTTAAATCAATAAGATTCATAAGAATGTTTTTACATAATTTTGACGAAGAAGTTGTTTTAAGGTTTGCAGAACTTAATTTAGTACGTAGTGATTGGAGAAAATATAATTTTTCATTTCTAGAAGCTGGACCATATATCCCAACCGAACCCGTTAATACTTTATTTGATGTAACAGCAGTAAATATCGAAGAAAATGGTAATAAACAACCTGTAAACTACGTACTTCCTGTTGGGGTTACACGACAAATCGACCCAATGAATCCGCAATTGCGAGAACTTAATGAGCAATCTATGGTATTAAATATTTGTGGTTTACAAGATGGCGATGCTCGTGCTGCATACAAAAATATTAGATTAGATTTACGTCAGTATAAAAAATTGCAAATGTTTATTCATGCTGAAAAAATAGAAGGACAAGATTTGCAAGATGGCGATGTAACTACATTTGTTCGTATTGGATCCGATTATCAGAATAATTATTATGAATACGAAATTCCATTAAAAATTACACCAGCGGGAACCTACAATAAAGATAATGAAGTAGATAGATATATAGTTTGGCCTGATGAAAATATGCTAGACTTAGAATTAGAAAAGTTACAAGACATAAAAATAGCACGTAATAATGCAAAAGACGATCCTAATCAGAATGCTTCATATACAAAGGTATATTCCGAAAAAGATGGTAATAATACTATCAGTATAAAAGGAAATCCAAACTTAAGTAATGTTAGAACCATTATGATAGGTGTTAGAAATCCTAAGAAAGAAAATAATGAAAATATAGACGATGGATTAAGCAAATGTGTAGAAATTTGGGTTAATGAGCTTCGAATGTCAAATTTTGATGAAAAAGGAGGATGGGCAGCAAACGCCAGAGTAACAACTAAACTTGCAGATTTTGGACAAATTACTATGTCTGGATCAATAATTAAACCTGGGTTTGGTAGTCTAGAATCAAAAGTAAACGAGAGACATCAAGAAGAAATAAGACAATACGATTTAGCTTCTAACTTGGAGTTAGGTAAATTTTTCTCTCAAAAATCAGGTATTAGTATTCCAATGTATGCTAGTTTCTCAGAAGGTATTATCGAACCAAAATATAATCCATCTGAACCAGATATTACAATAGATAAATCTTTAGAAGGAAAATCTAGAGCTGTTAGAGATTCTATTAGAAGATTATCATTAGATGTAACAAAACGTAGAAGTTTAAACTTTACTAATGTAAAAATTAATAAATCTAAGGGCAAACCTAAGTTTTATAGTCCATCTAATTTCTCAACATCATATTCATATAACGAAATAGAAAGTTATAATTATAATATAGAGAGCTTCTCAGAAAAAAATTATCGAGGGTTGTTCAATTATACTTTCAACAGTACCCCAAAAAACTTTCAGCCATTTAAGAAAAAACGAAAAGGCATTTTTAAGTCTAAATATATGAAACCTATTAAGGATTTTAACTTGTATTTAATGCCTAGACAAGTTTCGTTTTTAACAAATATTGACAGAAAATACAGCGAGAAAAAAATTAGAAATGTTATTATTGGCGGGGCAGATATTACACCTACTTATAATAAGGACTTTAATTGGAACAGAATGTACGATGTGAAATGGGATATAACAAAACTTTTAAAATTCGATTTTACAGCAAATAATTACGCACGTATAGATGAGCACCCAGGAATAGTTGATAAAAATACCGATGAATATGCTGCTTGGAAAGATACCGTAATGCAGAGTATTAATGATTTAGGAAGAAATTTTCAATATCATCATCAATTTAGTATTATTTACACTTTACCAATAAATAAATTTCCGCTAACTGATTGGATAAACACAAATGTAAGGTATTCTGGTAATTACGATTGGACCAAAGCTCCAAGACTAGCTCCAGATTTAGATGGTAATGTTAGAGATTTAGGAAATACAATAAAAAATTCTAATACAGCACAGATTAATGCTCAAGCAAATATGATTAGACTTTATAATAAAGTTCCATATTTTAAAAAGATAAACCAAAAACACAGAAAACGAAAAGGTGGTAGAAAACCTAAAAAAGAATTCGAAACCGTAATTTTTCCTGATAAAGGAGAAGAAAAATTTATGAGGTTTAAGAAAGATATTCCTAAGGCAATAAATCATAAGCTTGATACGGATGATGTAGAAGTTAAAGTTGTAGATGAAAAAGGTAAAGAGGTAAAAGGTACAATGAAAATTGTAACTGATAATAAAATATTTTTTACGGCAGATAGAGATGTTAAAGGTGCAAAAGTTGTTGTTACTGGTAAACGTGAAAAGAAGGAATCAATACTTAAGAAAGTTGTAGAGCAAACTGCAATGACAATAATGGGAGTTAAAAATATATCGTTTACTTATTCTCAAAATCAAGGATCACTTTTACCAGGATATACTGGAGATATAAGATTTTTAGGTATGGATAAAAATTTTGTTAATCCTGGTTGGGCATTTATAACAGGCTGGCAAGATACAGAAGATATATTTGTGCCAGATATGATTAACGCAGGATTACTTTCTAAAGACTCTATGCTTAATTTACCATTTATGATGTCTAATTCTTCTAACTTAAATCTTAGATCTACATTAGAACCATTACCTGGACTAAGAATAAGCATAGATGCGACAAAAAACGAAGCAAATAATAGAAGCGAATATTATATTTTTAATAATGGTGAATTTACTGCAGAGAATCAACAATATACAGGTAACTTTAGTATGTCGTTTAATTCTTGGGCAACTGCTTTCGAAAAAATGGGAGACGATAATTCATCTCCAGCTTTTGAGCAACTAAAAATTAATAGTAAAGTAATTTCTAGTAGATATGCTATAGAGCGAGAACAATCGGCTACAAATGTTTATGGATATACATCTTCGCTTAAAGATTCTGCAGGATTCAACGATGGGTATAGCCAAACCTCGCAAGATGTTTTAATTATGTCGTTTCTTTCGGCATATTCTGGTAAAAATGCTAATAATATATTACTTTCTATTTTACCGAAAATTCCATCTTTAAATTGGAGAATTACTTTTGATGGCTTAACTAAAATTAAATATATTCAGCATTATGTAAAAACACTTACAGTTTCGCATGCTTATCGTTCAACATATAATATTGGCTCATATTCTTCAAACCTTAGTTACAAAATAGAAGAATCTAACAACGATCAATTAAACTGGGTAAGAGATAACCTGCAAAGAAACGGAGATTATATTAACTTTCTTCCAGAAATTGAAATAGCAACAGTGTCTATTAACGAAATGTTTGCGCCGCTTATAGGCTTCGATATGACCTTGAAAAATGGGCTTATCGCTAAAATAGAACTTAAGAAAAGTAGAAATTTAACTTTCAGTTTAGCAAATAATCAACTTTTAGAGATTAAAACTAACGAGTATGTTATAGGAACAGGGTATAGAATTAAAGACCTTGAGATAAATATTACGACCGGAGGAAATACAAATAATTTTAAAAGTGATTTAAATCTTAGAGCAGATTTATCTATTAGAGATAATTACACAATGATTAGAAAACTTTTAGAAGAAGGCGATCAAATAACTGCAGGTCAAACTAATACTTCGCTAAAACTTTCTGCCGATTATATGTTAAGCGATAAATTTCAACTTAGAGTATTTTTCGATAGAATAATTAATGCACCAAAAACATCAAATGGTTTTCTTATTGCCGACACAAATTTTGGTGTAAGTGTTAGGTTTACATTAACACAATAATAAATCTTTAACGAGCTGGTTATTATTTATTTACCTTTTCTATAGCAATATTTATTCTATCAATGGTTTCTTGTTTGCCTAGCAATTCTATAATTCTAAATAAATCTGGACCAGAAGCACTGCCTACTAACGAAACTCGCATAGAATTCATTATTTGTCCCATATTTAGTTCATTGTCTTCTATATACTTAATTACAGAATCGTGTATATTATCTCTGCTAAAATTTGATAAATTATCAATTATTAAAACAATATTCTTAAGCTTTTCGCCTATTCCTTCTTTCCAGCGTTTTTTTATAATTTTTTTATCGTACTCGGTTGGTTTCTCGAAAAAGAAAAACGATTGCGACCATAATTCATTTACAAATCCTGCTCGTTCCTTTATTAACGAAACAATTTCTGTAATATAACCTATATTAGAAGAAATTCCTTTCTCTTTTAATTCTTCGGAAAATAAATTTGCTAGCTCTAAATCAGATTTCTTCTGCAAATATTGATTATTAAACCATTTTGCTTTATCGTGGTCGAATCTTGCACCAGATTTATTAACTTTTTCTAACGAGAATGCTTGAATTAATTCTTCCATAGAAAAAATTTCTTGCTCTGTTCCTGAATTCCAACCCAAAAGTGATAAAAAATTTATAAATGCATCAGGGAAATAGCCATTTTCTTTATAGCCGCTTGCAGTATCGCCATTAGGAGCCTTCCAAAATAATGGAAATACAGGAAATCCTAATTTATCTCCATCTCGTTTACTTAGCTTTCCGTTGCCTGTTGGTTTTAGCAATAATGGTAAATGCGCAAATTCTGGCATATTATTTTCCCAACCAAATGCTTTATAAAGTAAAACGTGTAAAGGCATAGAAGGTAACCATTCTTCGCCTCTAATAACATGAGATATTTCCATTAAATGGTCATCAATAATATTTGCTAAATGATATGTTGGCATTCCGTCTGATTTAAACAGAATTTTATCGTCTAACGTATTTGTATTTATTAAAATCTCACCTCTAATAACATCATTCATTATTAGTTGCTCATTTTCTGGAATTTTAAATCTTACCACAAAATTTTCATTAGTAAGCTTTGTATTTACTTCTTCTTTGCTTAATGTAAGAGAGTTTTTTAATCGCTTTCGTGTTTCTGAATTATATACAAAAACTTTCTTTTCTAATTCGTATTGTTTTCTTAATGTATCTAGTTCATCCGAAGTATCAAAAGCATAATATGCATTGCCAGATTCTATAAGTTCATTTATATATTTTTTGTAAATATCTTTTCTTTCAGATTGAATATATGGACCAAAATTTCCACCAGCATTAGTGCTTTCATCAATTTTTATACCGCACCATTCTAATGATTCTTCAATATATTCTTTAGCTCCTTCTACAAACCTATTTCTGTCAGTATCTTCAATTCGTAGAATAAATTTACCTCCGTGTTTTTTTGCAAATAAGTAATTATACAAAGCGGTTCTAACTCCACCTATGTGTAGTGGTCCTGTTGGACTGGGAGCAAATCTTACTCTTACATTTTTCTTCATGTTTCTAATTTTATGCAAATATAGATGTTTATTAAAAATAAAAAGCCTCAAGAAAATAAATTCTTGAGGCTTATGAATATTCTTTTCTGCTAACCTAAATAACCTTTTAAGTTTTTACTTCTAGAAGTATGTCTTAATCTTCTGATTGCTTTTTCTTTTATTTGTCTAACTCTTTCGCGTGTTAATCCAAATTTGTCTCCTATTTCTTCTAATGTCATTTCTGTTTTAGATACACCAAAGAAATATTTAAGAATATCTCTTTCTCTTTCGGTAAGTGTTGCTAATGCTCTTTCTATCTCTTTTCCTAACGACTCTACCATAAGGGCTCTGTCAGCTTTAGGCGAATCTGCATTTTCTAAAACATCTAATAAGCTATTATCTTCACCTTCTTGAAAGGGAGCATCAACAGAAACATGTCTTCCTGATATTCTTAATGTATCGGTAACTTTTTCTCTAGGTAAATCTAATTGCTCAGCAAGTTCTTCTGGCGATGGTTTACGCTCAAATTCTTGTTCGAATTTAGAAAATGCTTTGTTTATTTTGTTTAACGAACCTACCTGATTTAGTGGTAATCTTACAATTCTAGACTGTTCTGCTAAAGCTTGTAATATAGATTGACGAATCCACCAAACTGCATAAGAAATAAATTTAAAACCCCTTGTTTCATCAAATTTCTCGGCTGCTTTAATTAATCCTAGATTTCCTTCGTTAATAAGATCTGGCAAACTCAATCCTTGGTTTTGATACTGTTTTGCTACAGAAACAACAAATCTTAAATTTGCTTTAGTAAGTTTTTCCAGTGCAATTCTATCACCCTTTCTTATTCGCTGAGCTAACTCAACTTCTTCTTCTACTGTTATAAGGTCTTCTTTACCTATTTCTTGCAAATATTTGTCTAAAGAAGCACTTTCTCTGTTGGTAATAGACTTAGTAATTTTTAACTGTCTCATAAAATTTTAAAAATTTACGTGGAAAATAAGCGGCAAATTTACACCAATTTTATATTAATGTCAATTATTATTTAATATTATTTTCAAAAATAATAATAGTTAAGCTCAGCTTAATAAATAAATATCAATAAATGAACATAATTATAGTTCTGAAAATGATTGTAAAATAAAAGTAAATTGTTTAAAACCTATGGTAGTAATGCCATACATTCATCTAGTAATTGATTTTTATCAATAGGGACAACTCCTACTTTTTCGCAAACTAATCCACCTGCAATATTTGAAACTCTAGCAACTAATTCGCTATCCATACCAGACACCAAACATAAAGTTGCTATTGTTATTACTGTATCTCCTGCACCAGAAACATCTGCAATATCCCTAATTACTGCAGGAATTGAATAAAAATCTTCACGCTTACTATAAAATACACCATGTTCCGACAAGGTTACAAGAACATTTTTTATATTATGCTTTTCATGAAATACTTTAGTTAAGTTGTGTAGGTCTTTTTTGTTTTTGGCATCAATATTTGTATTTAAGCCTTCTGCAAGTTCTTTTAAATTCGGTTTAAATAAACTTATGTTTTTATAAAAGCTAAAATTTCTTTTTTTAGGGTCAACTGTTGTAATAATATTTTTATTATTTGCTATATCAACAATTTTATTTATAACATTTTTAGTTATTACTCCTTTATCGTAGTCTTCAAAAATAATAGCATCTATATTATTACTGTTAATAATACTAATTATTTTATCTACAAATTCTTCTTCAACATTATTACTTATG
>DAOVTE010000128.1 GCA_030627705.1 Bacteroidales bacterium | reverse complement strand
ATATTTAACTGAGCCTCTGTTATACCTGTTCCTATTCCCACTACACCTATGTTATTAATATTTAATCTTAATAAATTATTAGTGTAAAATGCTATTGCAGCGTTTTCTTTATTTTTGATAGAAACATTATTGTCTTTAAGTTCAACAAACAAACCATCGTTTTCTGTTGTGCCTGTTGCCTCATTTGTAATTTGTAATGCATTGTATCTGTAAATAGATTTGTTTGCTCCTGATCCACTTCCTCCAGAACCTCCGACACCGCCTGTATTAATTTCTTCGGTAGAATGTAAGTGCATTGTTGTATTTGGTAAGGCTGTTCCAATTCCAACTTTACCAATATTTGTTATTGTTAAGCGTTTTACGGAATTTGTATAAAAATCTAAGGCATCGTTTTCTTGCTGTTTTATTACTGCTCTGTTGCTATAATTACCAACTAGCAAACCATCGCTTGCCGCAGAACCAGTTGCAGAATTTGTAATTTGAATTAAATTCATAATACCAGTAATATTATTACCAGGATTTGTTCCTTTACTTGCTGTAGAATGGTCTCTGTCTAAATGCAAAGTGTAATTTGGGTTTGCTGTTCCTATTCCTACTCTACCATTGTTGTAAAATATTTTTTCAGTTCCTTCTTGCCAAATGCTTGAAAAACTACCTAAGTCTACACTAGAGACTCCTCCTGCATCGGTAATTTCTAATACACTTCCATTTAATATAGCATTTGTAATTAGTTCGTTAGTTGGGTTGGCATCGGCATCATTAATATTCATTGCCGAATTATCTAATGTGCTTAAATTAATACTTGTAATTATGCCTGCTTCGGTAATTTCTAAATTTGTTCCGTTTAGTGTTGCTGATGTTATTATTTCGTTGGTAACAGAACCATCTATTTCTGTAGTTAAATATCCGTTGTTTAAAACATAATTATCTACTTGAGTTTCTGTAAGCTGTGTGTCGGTATTATCGAGATATGGCAATAAATCTACCGTAGTTGCATCGTTTGTTAAACTTAGTGTATTGCCTGTTAATATAAGGTTCTGATTATCTGTATTTATACCAGAAATATTAATTGTATTACCACCATTATCAATTGTTAATTCTCCATTAATAATCGATAGGTTTTGTATTTCGTTAGTGGCATTATCGTCGTTTAGGGCTTGCCATGTTGCATTGCCGTTTGCATCTGATTTTAGCACATAATTATTTGTTGCTCCTGTTCTAAAACGTAAAGTCCCATTTACATCAAAACTAGTGGTGGGGTTTGTTGTTCCTATTCCTGTGTTTCCATTTCCTAGAATTGTTAAACGTTTTTGTGCATTTGTTCCAAATGATAATTCAGCATTTTCGTTATTTAAAATATATGCATTATTAACATTATTATTATAAATAAAAATTAAACCACTATTTTGTGTGCTTGAAGTTGACATTTGAAATCTACACGAATCATGTCCGTATAAATGTAATAAACTATTATTTTTTGGAGCTAAGTTTTCTCCTAAACTTAATCCTTTTTCGTGATATAGCCAACCCAAATATGGAGTATGACTATTCCCAATTGCATTCTGAGAAAATATGTTATTTGTTATTAGAAACAAAATAGAAAATATAAAAAACGCCTTAACAATTGAGTTTGCTAAGTGCGTGTGGTATAGGGGGGTAAACATAAAATATAGCTTTAAATTTATAAATTAATTTCCACAAACTTACATATAATTTGTTATAAACAAAATATTTTTTTAATAAATTTCGTTGCAAACTCAAATATTAAAATATTCTCACCAAAAGCCTCAAACTTTATAACCCAAATTCTGCACTCTTCTTTTTATCAAATTAAAAAATGTTAATTATAAACAAAATCAACACGATTTTATGTAATTTAGCGCAATTTTAAAAATTAATTTCAAAACTGGTTTTATGTCATTTTACGAAGAAAAAATATCTTACGAGGGCTTAACATTTGATGATGTTTTGTTAATTCCAGCATATTCTGAAGTATTACCACGAAATGCTAGATTAAAAACTAAATTCTCTAGAAACATAGAAATAAACACTCCTATAGTTTCTGCGGCAATGGATACAGTTACCGAATCGCAAATGGCTATGGCTATTGCTCGTGAAGGTGGAATTGGTGTTATTCACAAAAATATGACTATAGAAAGTCAGGCCAAAGAAGTAAAAAAGGTTAAACGTGCCGAAAACGGTATGATATACGACCCAATTACAATTAGTAAAGACCATACTGTTGGCGATGCTCTAGAGTTAATGGCAGAATTCAAAATAGGTGGTATTCCTGTAGTTACTAAAGACAAAAGTTTAGAAGGGATAGTTACAAATAGAGATTTGCGTTTTCAAGAAAATATGAAACGCCCTATTAAAGAGGTTATGACATCAGAAAATCTGGTTACAACTTCTCGTTCTACCGATTTAGAAAAAGCAGCAGATATTCTTCAACGACACAAAATTGAGAAACTCCCTGTTGTTGACAAAGACAACAAACTAATAGGTTTACTTACTTTTAAAGATATTACTAAAGCAAAGGATAGACCAAATGCAAGTAAAGACACAAAAGGTAGATTAAGAGTTGCCGCAGGTGTTGGCGTTACTTTCGATACAATGGACAGAATAGATGCTCTTGTAAAAGCAGATGTTGATGCAATTGTAATTGATACAGCTCATGGTCACTCTAAAGGTGTAATCGAGATGCTTAAAAAAGCAAAAAACAAATATCCAGAAATTGATATTATTGTTGGAAATATTGCCACTGCAGAGGCTGCACTTGCTCTTGTAGAAGCTGGCGCTGATGCAATTAAAGTTGGTATTGGACCAGGTTCTATTTGCACAACTAGAATTATTGCAGGTGTAGGAGTTCCTCAGTTATCGGCAATTTACGAAGTTGCAAAAGCTGTAAACGGTAAAATTCCGGTTATAGCAGATGGCGGAATAAGATATTCTGGCGATATTGTAAAAGCAATTGCTGCTGGTGGCGATACTATTATGGCAGGTTCTTTACTTGCTGGGGTGGAAGAGTCTCCAGGAGAAACAATAATTTTTCAAGGAAGAAAATTTAAATCATACAGGGGAATGGGTTCTATAGAAGCAATGCAGAAAGGCTCTAAAGACAGATATTTTCAAGATGTAGAAGACGATATTAGCAAATTGGTTCCAGAAGGAATTGCTGCACGAGTTCCATTTAAAGGAAGCGTTTCTGAGATTATTTATCAATTAGTTGGTGGATTAAGAGCAGGGATGGGATATTGCGGTTCTAGTAGTATAAAAGACCTTAAAAATGCAAAATTTGTTAGAATTACAAACTCTGGTATGGAAGAAAGCCACCCACATGATGTAACTATAACAAGAGAAGCACCTAATTACAGTAGATAAAAAATAAAATTTAAATAAAAATACAATTTAAAATAATTAAGCAATGAAAATTAAATTTCTAATACCATTATTACTATTATCAAGTATAATATTTGCACAAAACAATAATATTTTATTGACAATAGATAACAAAGAAATAACTAAAGAAGAATTTATTAGAATCTATAAAAAAAATAATTCTAATAATAGTGTTAAAGAAAACGCAAAGTCGATAGATGAATATTTAGAACTGTTTATTAACTTTAAATTAAAAGTTATTGAAGCTGAAAGTAAAGGTCTAGATACAGCTAAAGCATTTGTTAATGAACTAAAAGGCTACAGAAAACAACTATCTAAACCATATTTAACAGATAAATCTGTAGACGAAAGATTAATAAAAGAGGCTTTTAGCAGAAGAAATTTAAGAATAAGAGCAAGTCATATATTAATAATGGCAGACCAAAATTCATCTCCAAAAGACACGTTAATTGCTTATAATAAATGTCTTAAGATTATAAAAAGAATAAATAATGGCGAAGAATTTGGTAAGCTAGCAAAAGAAACTTCAGAAGATCCATCTGCAAAAAACAATAGTGGAGATTTAGGCTATTTTTCTGCATTTCAAATGGTATACCCATTCGAATCAGCAGTTTATAATTTAGATGTAAATAAAGTATCTAAGCCTATTAGAACTAAATTTGGTTACCACGTAATTAAAGTTACAGATAAACAAAAAAATCCTGGAGAAGTAACAGTTGCACACATTATGTTTGCTACTCCCCCTGCTATCACAAAAGAAGAGGCAGAAGCAAAAAAGTCTAAAGCCTTAGAAATTTACAATAGAATAAAAACAGGTGAAGAATTTGCAGTACTTGCACAAGAATTTTCAGAAGACAAAGGTTCTGGTAAAAAAGGTGGAGAACTTCCTGCTTTTGGAACAGGACGTATGGTTCCAACATTTGAAGAAGCAGCATTTAGTTTAAAAAATGATGGCGATATATCTAAACCTATAAAAACAAGATTTGGATGGCATATTATTAAAAGAATATCTAATAAACCAATTGCTAATTTCGAAAATTCTAAAGATGAACTAAAAACTAAATTATCTAAAGATGCTAGAGCATCACAAAGTCGCATTGCAGTTGTACAAAGACTAAAGAACGAATATAAATACTCTTACAACAACAAAAATCTAAAAGCTTTTAATACTGTTGTAGATGCAACCGTATTTGAAGGTAATTGGGATATTGAAAAAGCAAGTAAATTGCAAGCAGAATTATTTTCATTAAATGGTAAATCATTTTCTCAACAAAAATTTGCTGAATATTTAGCTAAAAATAAAAAGCCAAGTTCTAAAATTGATATTAACACATATATAAACAATGAATTCATTGTATTTATAGATAGATTTATTATTAAATACGAAGAAGATATTCTTCCATCAAAATATTCAGACTTTAAATATTTATTACAAGAATATCACGATGGAATTCTTTTGTTCGATTTAACAGACAAAATGGTTTGGTCTAAAGCTGTTAAAGACACTTCTGGTTTAAAAGAATATTATTCAAAAAATAAAACTAGCTATATGTGGGGCGACAGAGTTGATGTTTCTTTCTATACTGTTCCTACTAAATTCGACGAAAAAGCTAGAAAAATTGCATTAAAACGCTCTAAAAAGAATAGTTCTAAAGATGATGTTTTAGAATTGCTTAAAGCCTTAGACAATGAAAATAAATCTGATTTTACTGTTAACGATAAACTATTATCTAAAGAAGACAACAATACTGTAGATGCCTCAGGTTGGAAAACAGGAATAACAGAAAGTGTATCGAAAGGTGAAAATTCTGAATTTATTGTAATTAACAAAACTATTTCTCCAGAAGCAAAAAAATTAAAAGAATGTAAAGGGTTAGTAACTGCTGATTATCAAAATTTATTAGAAAAACTTTGGATTAAAGAACTTAAAGATAAATACAAAGTTAAAGTTCATAACGTAGTGTTAAACAAACTGAAAGAAGAAAATAAATAAAAATTAATGAAAATATTTTTTTTATATCTAATAGTATTATTGGGATTAATTGCTTGCAATAACGAAGCAATTAATATTGATAAAAATACTATTGCAAGAGTAAATAGTAAATATTTATACGCTTCAGATATTGAATATATATTAAATTATAATACTAATTCAGAAGATAGTGCAGAACTAGTTAGAGAATTTATTAAAAATTGGATTAATGAAGAGCTTAAGCTTATAAAAGCCGAAAATAATATTTCAAATATTCAATCTGATGTTAATTTACAACTATTAAAATACAGAAATAGGTTAATCATTAACAAATACGAGCAAAAAATAATTCAGCAAAAACTAGATACTATCATATCCGAAACAGAAATAAATCAATATTATTTGAAATATCCAAATAATTTTATTTTAAACGAAACATACATAAAAGGCTTATTTATTAAGGTTCCTAAGGCAAGTCCTAAAATTTACAACTTAATAAGATGGTATAAATCTGCCAAAGAAGAAGACACAGAAAAAACTAAACAATATTGTTTCGATTATGCGGATATGTACGAAGATTTTAATGGAGAATGGGTAAATGTTGATATAATATCAAATCTATTCCCAATTAATATCAAAGAAAAAAATATTCAAAATAAATATATTGAACAGAAAGATTCTTTAAATAAATATTTATTAAATATTGATGATAAAAAATTAATTGGTGATGTTGCACCTATTAATATAGTAAGAAATGAAATTAAAAAAATAATATTAAATAAAAGAAAAATTGATATTATTAAGAAATTAGAAGTTGATGCATTCGAAAATGCTAAGAACAAAAAACAAATAGAAATATACTAAAAAAAGGATAATGCTAAAATCAAAAATATCGAATCTAATACTTTCTATAGTACTTACGATTACAGGGAATTTTACAATTGCTCAAAATAATATTGCAGATAAAATAGTTGCAGTAGTTGGAGAAAATATTATTCTCAAATCTGATATCGAAAACCAATACGAGCAGTACAAAATGCAAGGTATTAGTGATAATACTGCTAAATTAAAATGCACTATATTCGAAGAAATGGTTATTCAAAAGCTACTTCTACATCAAGCTCAAGTTGATAGTATAGAAATAACAGAAAATGAAATTAATGATAATTTAGATAGAAGAATTAGATATTTTGTTAATCAAATTGGTTCAGAAGAGAAACTAGAAGAATATTATAACAAATCTATTCTTGAAATTAAATCAGAATTTAAAGAAATTATTAAGGAACAAATGCTTGCTGAAAGAGCTCAAGCTACAATTTCTGGCGATATTAATGTCACCCCAACCGAAGTAAGAAAATTCTACAAAACTATACATACTGATAGTTTACCAATGATTGAAGCAAATTACGAAATTCAGCAATTAATGTTAAAACCGGAAGTTACACTTGCCGAAAAAGAAGCTGCAAAAGAAAGAATTGATGGTTACAAAAAAAGAATTATGCAAGGTGATAAATTTTCTACACTTGCTATTTTATACTCAGAAGACCAAGGTTCTGCACAAAAAGGTGGCGAATTAGGCTTTGTTAGCCGAGATGATTTAGTACCTGAATTTGCAGCAGTTGCATTTAATCTAAAATCTAAAGACGAAGTATCTAGAATTGTAGAAAGTCAGTTTGGCTTTCATATCATACAATTAATTGAACGAAAAGGAGAAAAAATAAACGTTAGACATATTCTTATTACTCCAAAAGTATCAATAGAAGCAATAATTAGAACAAGCACCGTAATTGATAGTATTTCTACATTAATTAAAAACGATAGTATAAGCTTTGAAGATGCAGTTGTAAAATTTTCGCAAGACGAAGATACAAAACAAAACAACGGTCAAATGATAAATCCTACCACAGGAAATACAAAATTCGAAATTACGCATATGCACCCTACCCTAGCTTACAACGTTAATAATTTAAAAATTGGTGAGATTTCTAATGCTTTCGAACAAAAAAGTCAAGACGGAAAAAAAGAATATAAAATAATTAAACTTGTATCTAAAACAGAAAAACACAAAGCAAATATTAAAGACGATTATCAGTTTATTAAAGATTTGAACGTAAATAAAAAACGTACCGATAAACTAAATTCTTGGATTAAAAGAGTACAAGCAATTACTTATATTAAGATAGACGAATCGTACAAAAAATGTGACTTTAAATATATCAACAGATAGTTATATTTGCAAATAGCAAGTTTTTGACTTTACTAACTTTTACCTTTATAAACTAAAGAAAATGAAATATAATACAGATGTAGAAGCAGTAAACGCTTTAAAAGAAGTTCACGAAAAAATTCTTAACGAGGTAAAGAAAGTAATAATTGGTCAAGACGATATTATTAAAGAAGTTTTGATTTCTATTTTTAGCAACGGACACTGCCTCCTTGTTGGCGTTCCAGGATTAGCAAAAACTCTACTTATAAATACAATTTCAAAGGTTTTAGGATTAAAATACAACAGAATACAGTTTACACCAGATTTAATGCCCTCAGATATAATTGGAACTGAAATTCTTGGCGAGGATAGAAACTTTAAATTTATTAAAGGTCCCCTATTCGCAAATTTTATTTTAGCAGACGAAATAAATCGTACTCCTCCAAAAACACAATCGGCACTGCTTGAGGCTATGCAAGAAAAATCTATTACAAATGCAGGTATTCAGCATAAATTAGATGAACCATTTTTTGTTTTAGCAACACAAAACCCAATCGAACAAGAAGGAACATATCCTTTACCAGAAGCTCAGCTAGATAGATTTATGTTTAATATATGGCTAGATTATCCACAATTTAATGATGAATTAGACATTGTAAAAAGCACAACTTCAGATAATAAAGTTCAACTTAATAAACTTATAAATGCCGAAGAAATAATATTCTTCCAAAATTTAATAAGAAAGGTTCCTGTAAACGATAATGTACTTGAATACGCTGTTAAATTAGCAGTAAAAACAAGACCAAACGAAAAATTTGCACCAGATATAGTAAAAGAATATATTGATTGGGGTGCTGGTCCAAGAGCATCGCAATATTTAATTATTGGAGCTAAAACACACGCAATATTAAACGGTAAGTATTCTCCAGACATAGAAGACGTACAAGCAGTAGCATTACCTATTTTACGCCACAGATTAGTTAGAAACTATAAAGCAGAAGCTGAAGATATCACTATTGAGAAAATTGTTAATGAACTT
>DAOVTE010000224.1 GCA_030627705.1 Bacteroidales bacterium | reverse complement strand
TGTTGTGTTTACAACTTGAAACTCTACATATAGGGCGTGTATTCCATTATGCAAATCGTGTCGTTCGGCTAATCTATAGTAGATTTGAACTCCGTTTAGCTCTGAATATAATTTTAACTCAGATTTCTTAAGATTCTCAATATTTGCTTTTTCGTTACCAGAAAATGCGTAAGTTGAGAACAAAATTCCTATCATTAAAATGAAAGAACTTAAAATATATTTTTTACTTTTCATAACAATTATTTATTGATTAGTTTTATTAAGACTCTATAACTACAGACAAAAATAACGAAAAAAAGTTGTATCACAATAGCTTTTTTTTTTAATCTTTGCAATAATTTATGAAATTACACTACAAAACAAAAGGATATTTGGCTGTTATTATATCAATAATAGCAATGTCTAACGTATACATATTTAGCAAGGCTGCCTTAAATGACATTTTGTTACCAAAATTTGGTTTTTATTGGTTTGGTTTTGCTCTATTTTTTAATTCAGCATATCTTATTAAGGATAAAAAAAATGTAAATTTATCATCTGTAAGAGGTAAATTAAAGATTCTTTCTATTTTGGGTGTTTTTGAGATTATTGGTACATCAACCTTCTTTCTTGCCATAAATGCTTTTACAAATCCTGCTTTAGTTCCTTTTTATGGTAGCATAGGACCTATTTTAGTTGTTATTTTAGGAATTATCTTTCTTAAAGAGAAGTTTAATAAAATTGAAATATTTGGTGCAATATTAATTATTATTGGAACATTTATTATTAGCTATAAAGATGGTACTCTTTTCCCTAAAGAAATTATAACAGGATTAACTTACATATTAATATCAAAATTAATATTTTCTATAAGTACGATTATCTCTAAAAAAAACATTGTAAAATTACCTCCTTCTGTATTATCAATAAATAGAACTATATATTTATTTGTTTTTTCGTTTGCTGCTCTAATTTACACAGGTGATGGATTTCAAATAGAATCAAAAACACTAACAAATATTATTTTAGGTTCTCTTCTTGGACCGTTTTTGGCAGCTTTAGCAGGATATTACGCTCTAAAATATATAGACGCATCTAAAGCATCTATATTGGGTAGTGCAAAAAGCTTAATGGTAATGTTTACTACTTATTTGTTTTTTGGAATGCTACCAATGAATCACCAGATTCTCGGAGGAATGCTTACTATTATTGGTATAATAGTTATTACTTATGGTAAGAAATTATTGAGAGATAAGAAGTAAGCTACTTCATTCCTGTTAACTCCTGAAAAACTTCCTCTAATGTTTTTACCTTTTTCTGCATAGAAAAGACTTTTAAATTATTTTCTACAGCAAAATTAAAAACGCTTTCTCTAATATCAGACTTACATTCTAATATGTAATTTGTATCGTTAACTTGCTTAATGTTTTTTACATCAGTAAGTTTTAGTAATTTATTGATATCTGCTTTTATATTAAACTCTACAGTTATTATTTGTGTTTCATTTTTTGAGTACCCCGAAATTTCTTGTTGATTTTTATTTAATACAATTTCTCCGTTATTTATAATAATTACTTTATCGCAAATAGCTTCTACTTCTTGCATGATATGCGTAGAAAGCATTACTGTTTTGTTCTTCCCTACCTCAGAAATTAGATTTCTAACTTCTACAATTTGGTTTGGATCTAAACCAGAAGTTGGCTCATCTAAGATTAATATTTTTGGATCATGAATTAACGCTTGTGCAATACCAACTCTTTGTCTATAGCCTTTAGATAGTGCAGATATTTTTTTGTTTTGCTCTTTTGTTAAACCAACTTTCTCTATAATCTCCTCTACTCGAGTTTTAAGATTATTAAGTTTATAAATTCCACCTACGAATCTTAAATATTCCTTAACATACATATCTAAATACAAAGGATTATGCTCTGGTAAATAGCCAATATTTGCCTTAACTTTTAACGAATTCTCATTTACATCAACATCATTAACAATAACTTTTCCGCTAGAAGGAGGCAAGAATCCTGTAATAATTTTCATCATTGTTGATTTCCCAGCCCCATTAGGACCAATAAAACCAACAATATCTCCAGTATTTATTTCGAACGAAACATTATTTAAAGCCTTTTGTTCTCCGTAAAGTTTGGTAATATTTTCTACTTTTATCGACATTGAATTGATTTTAATTTTTTACGAAAATATAAATTTATAATTTAATTTAATACTGATTAATTATTTTTAATATTTAACTTTATAAAATGCTAGAAACAATTTATAAACAGAACTCCATAGAAGCTGGCTGCGACGAGGCTGGGCGAGGGTGCCTTTCTGGTCCCGTATATGCTGCGGCAGTTATCTTTCCTGCAGATTATAAAAATAATTTAATTGATGATTCGAAGAAAATAACAGAAAAGACAAGATATAAACTTCGAAAAATAATAGAAAAAGAAGCTATAGCTTGGGCAGTTGGAATTGTAGATAATAACGAAATTGATAAAATTAATATCTTAAATGCCTCTATTTTAGCAATGCACAAATCTTTAGACGATTTAAAAATTACACCAAATCATATAATTATTGATGGAAATAAGTTTAAACAATATAAAGATATTCCGCACGAAACAATAGTTAAAGGCGATAGCAAATTCTTATCAATTGCAGCAGCATCTATATTAGCAAAAACATACCGAGACGATTATATGGTTACATTACACCCCGAATTCCCCGAATATGGCTGGGATAAAAACAAAGGTTATCCAACAAAAATTCATATTGCTGCGGTATTAAAATACGGACAAACAAAATATCACCGTAAATCATATCATTTAAAATCTCAACAATTAAGTTTATCATTTAAATAATCATTTACTAAGCTATTCAAAAAAATTTGGGTGTTGCATTTCATTCATTATCTTTGTTTCAAAAAAATATAATAAAATTATGTCAGAATATATTCACATAAGATCTAAACTAAATTCTATAAAGCTAGGGTTCATTATAGGAATGATACTTCCTTTTGTTGCAATACTATTTTTTCAGTTTGCAAATTTTTCACAATACGGATTTTTT
>DAOVTE010000179.1 GCA_030627705.1 Bacteroidales bacterium | reverse complement strand
GGAAGCAAAAAACGATTTTGACGAAAATGAAATTGCAATTATTTTGGCCGATGAACAATTACTTATTCCTACATTAAACTCGCTACCACAATACATTAATAATGTTAACATTACAATGGGGTATCCTCTAAAATTTACTCCAATTTTAAGTCTTATTGAAAATATTATTCTATTATGGAAGAATTCTAGAAGTAAAACTAGCGAAGATAAAACTTTTTACTACAAAGATGTTTTGAGAATTACTAGTCATCAAATAATAAGTATTTTCGAAACAACAGAAACAAAAGCTAAGATTGGCGAACTAATAGCAAAAAACACAATTAATATACCGCATAATTACTTTAATGAACTATCTACAATATTAAAAACAATTTTTACAGGAATTTCTCAGAGCAATTCTTACTCAGAATACATAACTAATATAATTTCGGAGATAATAAAACAAGTAGACGTATATAATAATGAGAATAATGATGCTTTAAAAATTGAAAAAGAATATTTATTTAATTTATACACCAAGATAAATATTCTATCAGATATTATTGAAAAAGAAAAAATTGTATTTGAAAAAACGGAAACGTATTTCTATGTTCTAAAATCGGTATTACAAAACATTGCAGTGCCTTTTACAGGAGAACCTTTACTTGGGTTACAGGTTATGGGTATTCTAGAAACTAGAGTGCTAGACTTTAAAA
Organism: Bacteroidales bacterium; assembly: GCA_030627705.1. Lineage (GTDB taxonomy): Bacteria > Bacteroidota > Bacteroidia > Bacteroidales > JAFGXI01 > DAOVTE01. The sequence continues at coordinate 5,410 of DAOVTE010000179.1, read as the reverse complement.
ATCTAATATTTATATCTGTAAACGAAGGCATATTACCAAAAGTTAATGTTTCCTCATCATTTGTTCCGTATAATCTGCGTAAAGGATTTGGCTTACCAACAATAGAAAATCAAGATGCAATATATGCTTATTATTTTTACAGATTAATACAACGAGCCGAAAATATTAATTTTATTTATAATGCTGAACAAAATGAGAATTCTACAGGTGAAATTAGCAGATATATTAAACAATTAGAGTACGAATCTAAACATAATATTATTTTTAATGATGTAAATTTTAATATATCATCGCAAGATTCGGGAAATATATCAATAGAGAAAAATAGAGATATTATTACCACTTTAAAGAATTATTACGAAGAAAAAACTAGGACCTTATCTCCATCTGCACTTAATACATATATAGATTGTAGTCTGAAATTTTATTATAAATATATTGCAAACATAAAAGAGCCTAAAGAAATTATCGAAAATGTAGACGCTGCAATTTTTGGAACAATATTGCATAAATCGTTGGAGTTAGTTTACAAACTATTCGAAAAAGAAAATATTTCTAAAGAAATTATTAATAAAATAATAAAATCTAAAGCATATATAGAGGATATTAAAACTGCTTTCTCACTCTCTAATATTAATATTGAAAAACAAAATATATTAAGTTTTGAGATTATAAAAAAGAATGTTTTACAAGTTTTAGAAAAAGATAAAGAATATACCCCTTTTATTATTCTAGGTCTCGAAAAAACCTATGAAACAGAAATTAATTTCAAATTAGAAGACACAAATAAAAGCGTTTTATTAAAAGGAAATATAGACAGAATAGACCAAATAGAGGATAGTATTAGGGTTATTGACTATAAAACGGGCAAAGCAGAAATGGCAATTGAAGACATTCCTGATATTTTTGATTCGGAAAAAGAAAAACGAGCAAATGCTGTACTTCAAACAATGTTTTACTCTTATGTTTTCGATAATAAAAACAATAACGAATTAATTCCTTCTGTATATCAAATAAAAAAAATATATAGTAAAGACTTTAATTATAAACTTTCGATAAAAGATGGTAAGAAAAAGCTAGCAATAAACGATTTTAGTTTGTATAAGAAAGAATTTGAATTATTATTAGCTAATAAAATTTCTGATATTTTTAATCCTAAAATAAATTTTGAGCAAACAAAAATTGATAAGCACTGCGAATATTGTGAGTTTTCTGATTTATGCAATAAGTAACTTGAGCAACTAAAGCTTTAATTTATTTATTATTATTTTTTAATACTTTTCTTATCCACCTAGGAACAACAATAGCACCAATTATTAAATAAGGATAGTAAGTAACTATTCGCCACAAAAACGCCATAAGAACAACAAATCCTACAGGAATAAATTCTGCCATATATTCAGAAAAAATTGCTTCGGCAAAACCACTACCACCAGGTGTAGGCATTACTAGTAGCATAATCCACATAACCAATTGCCTAGCAAAAATTAGAAAATGCTCGCTAAAACCTATTAAATATTCGTTTACAGAGGATGGTATACCAAATATTAATGCTAGCAATAAAAAATTTACCACCCAATATCTTGCCGACCACGAAAAGAATGTTGCTGTAAAAGCCTTAATCCAAAACTTAAATGGTTTGCTTTTTAATTCTGCTGATGCTAAAACAATATCGTTACCAGCTTTTTCTGCTCCGCCCTTCCACTTTCTAATTATTGGAAGCCTAAAAATTAGATTTAATAATTTCTTTATCGATTCCGGATTAAAGAATAATCCATATGATATTAATGCCGTGAAACCGAATTTTAAGGAATAACCAATAATTGCAAAATAAAAATATTTATTTGCAAAATCAATTTGTCCTACTAGATCCGTTCCTCCAATAGAAAATAGTTCGCTTCCACTAACTAGCAGAAACAACAACGGAAACATAAAAATAAAATACAACTCGTCTAAAAATGAAGTAGCCATTACAACAGCAGTACTTCTCCCTACTGTTAATCCTTCTTTATGAATAAAATACACAGCAACACTTGTGCCCCCGATAGCAGATGGGGTAATTGCCGATGTAAACTCCCAAAGCATAATGATATTAAATACATTTTTCCACGATATTTCGCCAGAAGTAAGTATTCGTAATCTAATAATATAACCAATATCTCGTACTGCCATCATTAGAATAGAAATAACTAGAAAAAATAATGTTAACCACGAAAAACCAATTAACGATAAAGTTTCTGAATTAAATTCGTTGTACATCATATACGACACAACTGCTATACCAATTAGCATTGGTAATGCAATTTTTGCAGGACTAACTCTTTTTAATATGTTATCGTTTTGTGTAGGCATAAAAATATCTACTCAAAGATAATTTTTTTAGTCCCTAAACAAAGTTCTCCTTGATATAATTTTACAATATAAACTCCTTTTTCTTTAGATTTTGGCGACCAAGTTATAGAGTTCTGATTTGGAAATATATTATCTGTATGCAGCTCCTTACCAATAATATCATAATAGATTAATTTGCTATTTTCATCAATATCAAATTCGATATTAAAATTATTTTTTGATGGATTTGGATAAATATTTAGTCCTGATTTATTATCATTATTTAACGAATTATCATCAATATTATCTACCCAATCTCTCATTCCCATACAATATTCGCCAAGCATTAATGTATCGCTAAAAAGATAGCCAACATTATTTGTCCCCTCCTTTACAGATGATATTATTTGCCAATCTACAGATGGATTTAGTCTATAAAACAAAACTAAAGAATCAGCAAAATTTGTCATTAAATTTGCATCTAAAGAACTATTACTATACTTAAATCTAATTTCAGAATTATTAGATTGCGACAATATTCCATCAATATTATAATACCTATAATCAGACAATAAAAGACCTTTAATTGGAGTTCGCAAACTATCGGGAGCAACCCAATTATGCTGAATACGAATAAAGCTTGAATCAGTTTCGGAAGTTACTCTTATATGAGCATTTTCATTAACAAAATTATAATCTCCTGTATTTTTTATTACCATATATTCATCGGTAGTAGCATCTGACAAACGCTCTTCTTTATCTACTAAAATAAATTTAGGATTAAATGGTATTGTAAAAACTTGCATTCCTGTTTCGCCTGAAAACTCAAGTGTTTTATCGTTAAAAGTCCAATTATCATCAACAAAACTTATTGGCACTTTATTAGAATTTGTAAAATTTGTTCTACCATTTAGCTTTTGTTTTGCATAAACTGTTACATCAAAATCAGCCCCATTATTTACAACTGTAAACGAATCAACAGAAAAATGAGGAAAACCAGGAGAAAACACCCAACCTTCGAAAAAGTCTGTCATATCAATGCCTGAATGCGACGAAAGAAAATCTCTAAAATCTTCAGACGAAGCAGAATTAAACGAAAAAGTATCTAAATATGCTTGTATTGAGTTAAAAAATATACTGTCGCCTAAATACCCACGCATAGTTTTGGCAATATCTGCACCTTTATCGTAAACCGTGCTTCCGTAAGTGTATTCGTGAGGTATACCCGAAACAGCCCTATATCCACCATCGGTAATGTGAGTATACCTTACAACACTAGCATGATTTTCTCTTGTATAATTTTTATATGCAGTATTCCCATAAATTTTTTCTTTAAAAATTGCTTCGCTATAACTAGCCCAACCTTCGTTAAGCCACATATCTTCGGCTGTTTTGCAAGTTACTAAATTGCCAAACCAATGGTGAGAAAGCTCGTGTGCATAAAGTGTTTCGTAGGTTAAATTACCGTTTATTGTTGCATCAGGATAAGCAATATTTGTAGCGTGTTCCATTGCACCAGAACCAAAAGGTACAGAAACATAGCCTATTCTCTCCCATTTATATGGGCCAAAATCATCTTCGAATGCTTGCAGTGTTGGCTTTAAATTTACAAATGAATTTACCGCATTTAGCGAGTCTGTTGGTCGCACATATAAATTAATTGGAATTTGTCCTAAAATACCCGAAAATGTATCTGCCAAATTCAAGTATTCTCTAACAGCTACCGACGATAAGTATGTAGGAATTGTATTTCGTAAATTCCAATGATATAAAACTGTATTGTTAGAAAAATGTGTTGTATCTATTAATGTACCGCAGCAAACAGCAGTTTTACCATTTTCTACAATAATATTAAAATCGTAAGTTGCTCTATCTTCAAAATCGTCTATGCAAGGATACCAAACTCTACCATAATTGTGTGGATTATCTTGAAACCCAACTCCTAAATTAAATGCACAATCGGCCGAAAAATAAAAACCTCCCCAATTTGATGGATCAGTTACTGGACTACCATTGTAATATATCTTCACCAAAAATGTATCGTTTATTGTTATTGCATTTACTGGTATATTAATTAAAGTATCGTTATAAGAAAAAGAAGAAACTAAGTTGTTTTCTACAAGAATAGAATCTATGTTTAAAGCTAGTAAATCTAAAGATACATTATTAATCACACTTACTTTTGGAACTATTTTAAGCTCGGTATAACCCGAAATTGTTTTACCAACAAAATCGGTAATATCTAGATTTATATTATAATGCAAAACGTCTAAACTGTCGCTATGATACGCTTTTGTCTCTGGCGCTTTATAGTTGTGTATTTTATGATAACTACATTTATACTCCTGGGAGTAACCATTTACAACAATAAGTAATCCAAGTAATAATATTTTTATTTTCATAAAGTTTTTTTTAAAAAAATGAGACTCACTCCAACCCTACTTCACCGTATTCACGAGAATATAGAATCGTATTCTTTTATATTTTGATTTAAACATTTTGGTAGAAATTGACAAATATTAATATATATCATCGTTTAAAAACTTCCATTCTGTATTAGAATCATTTATCAAAAATAACCATTTTTTTTGTTATTTCGGCTGTAATGTGGAAATCTATTAAATAGTAGTTCGAAGTTGTGAGATGTCTCGGCAAGCACGACATGACAAAAATCGAGTGTGGAGGTTTTCCACAAATAACACAAATTTTCACAAATAGCTTTTTGTCATTTCGACCGTAGTGGAGAAATCTGTTTGAAATAACTTCGTGGCTTGAGATGTCTCGACTATGCTCGACATGACAGCTAGTAGTTTTGAGATATCTAGGCAAGCTCGATATGACAATGTTTTTTTTGTAATGCGAACATTCCTGTTCGCTATAAAAACACGAACAAGAATGTTCGTTTTACATTCTACTTACGAAGGTTGGTATCTAGTTTTACTTCTAAATTTTATGAATTACCTCGAAAAAGAAAAGCCCGCTGTTAAATAATCATAATAATATTGTATTGTAATATTAATATATGTAATAATGTTTTATATTTGAAATTGTAAAAAAAATTATATTTATAATGAAAAAT
>DAOVTE010000162.1 GCA_030627705.1 Bacteroidales bacterium | reverse complement strand
ATACAATAGATGAATTGAAAGTATTATTTAAAAAACATTTGGTACCTATAAGACCAAGTAGGTCTTTTTCACGTAATGTAGGTAAATACAGTAATAGATTGAGACCAAAAGTAACTAAAAATCAAAGAGATGCAATATGATTTTACCTTAACTTAATGACATTGCCTACGTGGGTATGAAGAAAGAGTATTAATTTTTAGTATTTAATAAAGTATATCCTATTAATTTCTCGTATCTATCGCCAAACCCTTTGTGATAAACAAAAATCAAATAATCATTTTCTGTTTCGTAGTGGTTACCTTCTATTAAAGATAAATCGATATTATTTTTATTATCAATAAATGCATAATTATAGTTGTAAACGCCTTGTTTTAGTAATAATTTAAGTTGATACTCCTTTTTTTCGTAATTATAAGTCATTTTGCTTACATCGCTTGTTTCGTTATAAGTAATGCCTCCAAATAAATACAAATCACCATTTATAAAAGGAGCATTGTATGGTAATCTAAAATATACATAGGCGTAGTCGGCTTCTGTAGCTGCATTGTCTAATTCTCTGACATCTGGCACAAATTTTCCGTTTATATCTTGGCTATAAAAATATATTTTAAAAGGTTTAGGCGTGTCTTTAAACAAATTAACGTGGTGATACGGTTTCTTAAACACTATTTCTTGAACCATTTCTGTTTTATATCTAAAGCTTCTAATATTTAAATATCTAAACTCGCTACCGCCTGGATAAAGGTTTTCTAAATCGTAAGTGTAATCAAGCTCATTATCCTTAATAAACAGTGGCTTTAAGCCATTATTTGCCAAATACCAATTGTTATTTTGTACAACAATAACTTTTATATCATTAAAAGGATTATCAATATTAATACTAGTATTTATTTTAAAATCAATTTTCTGATGCGACTTCATTTTATCTACAATTGTAGCTTTTAAATACCTTGCATCAATTTCACACTTAGACTCATAAACACTAAACCTTGCTGTTAGAATAATATCTTCTTCATCGAAATTATCATAAACTTTTAAAACGTAATTACCTGATTTAGTGAGTCTTAAATTATCATTCGGAATATTAATTTTATAATGAGTGTAATCAATAAACGTATTAAATGAATACTCGTATTTATCAATTGTGTTTTCGCTAAAACCATCTATATACTCTGTTTCGCTCATTTCTGACGACTCCCAATTAGAGTTACAATGAATAATTTTATAAGAAAAGTCTTTAACATCTTTAGAAAGTTCGTCGAATGCTACAACAATACTATTATTACTATTTATATTAATAATAGGGTACGAAAGCTCCCAGCCTTCTTGATATACCTGAAGAGTCTTAATATTCTCTGAAAATAATTTATTTGTGTAAATATAGTTTTCTTGCGAGTTAGTTTCCTGAAAGAAAAAACAAAGACTTAATAATAAAAATAATTTATTCATCTTAAAATAGGTTTATCTATGCAAGATAATATAAAATAGACTGTTTAATTGGTAAAATATAATAAACTATATAAAAATATTTTTTTTTAAATTTAGAAATAGGCTATTGTAAATTTTCTTTGGTTAGAAAAAAAATAATTTTTATTCTTTTGAATAGATAGGAGAGAGTAGTAAGGCTTTGTTTTAAGACAGTTTAAAAGCCTCTCTATAAATATCTATATATTTCATACACTTCTTTTAAAACCTTGTTTAAATTAAAAAAATACTTATGTACACAATACAAATGTATACCCTATTTTATTGATAAATTCAATAAGTATACAAAAGTAACCTCTAGTTAAGTGTACAATAGTATACTAATTAGTAAGTACCTTAATTAACTACTCTATTATATATAAAAGATATATAAACAGAATGTTATTTAATATTTATAAAGTGTAAGTTTAGTAATATTCTTTAATAATATCAAAAATGCGTGTAACAATAGCTTATTAAACATAATGTATTTGCATTACAAACTATAAATATAGTTGTTACACTATTTTATATGAATTACTAATTTAATATAATGATAGATACACTACATGTCTTTAAAGCTATTGGTGTATTTGCTTTTAATATAATTAAACTAAACAACTAGTATACATTTGTGAATTATTAACAACTTATCAATAGTATACATTTGTGTACAATTATTAGTTACATTTGTGGAATCTAAATTTTAAGCATATATGAAGAGTAGAATAGAATATATTATTAGGGATAAAAATTTAAGCTCAGCAAAATTTGCAGAAATACTAGGAGTACAGAAATCTAATATTTCGCACATATTAACAGGCAGAAATAAACCTAGTTTAGAAATTTTTATTAAAATATTAGAGAAATTCCCAGATATTAATAGCGATTGGTTATCATTTGGTAAAGGAAATATGTATAAATCTTTAGAAATAGCAGAAAAAACTAGTAATTCTGAGTCATTTGGAAATTTATTTGAGAAAACTACCCTTAATATTGAGCAAAAACAGTCGTCTACACAAGTTGAAGAAGCACCAATTTACGTGTCAAAATCAAATAAAGCTATAAAAAAGATAATTGTTTATTATACAGATAACTCGTATCAAGAGTTTGATAGTTAAGTGTTTACAAGCATCTATATTAAATAATTTACGTCCTTAAATACTTTTTAAAGCTTTTATACGCTTTGTACTCATAACATTACACAATAAAACTTAAAATAATTGCATACTAATTACACTAATAGTATTTTTATCGCAAAATAACTTACTATATGATTAAAAGCTTTATTAATAAATTTCTAATTTTAATTGTGTTGCTTATATTGAGTACTAATTTAATTGCTCAAGAAGAAAGTGAACTTAAGAAAATACAAAATCTATATTCAGGAAAAAACTACATCAAAAGTATTTCTGTTTGTAATGAAATACTAATAAATAACGAAAACAAGGTTGATGTAGCTAGATTACATTTTTTTAAGAGTTTATCTAGTATTAAATTATATGAGAACACAAAGCAAAACAGCTATTTAGACTCATCTTATATTTCGCTTAATAATGCATTAAAGTATGATAGATATAAAGAAATAACGCCACAAATATTAGAAATATTAGTAGATGTAGCATCTAAATATGTTTATAAAGGTGTAGACGAATTTAACAATAGTAATTATAAAGATGCGTTAGTTTCGTTCGAAAAAACAATTGCAATAAACACTATGCCTGCAATTATGCAATTGGATACAATAATACTATACAACGCTGCATTAGCAGCAGAAAAGCTTGAAGATTATGATAGAGCAATAAAGTATTATAAAGATTTAATTAATTACAATTTTGGCGGCGAGCAATTATATTTAGATTTAGCAGGAATATACAAATTAACAGGTGATACCGTTAATTATTTAGCAATTTTAGCAAGGGGAGAGCAACAATTTTATCAGGATCATAGTACTATTACAACTGAGTATATAAATTATTATTTACATACTCGTAATTACAATAAAGCACTTATTTATTTGAATAAGGCAGTTGTTGGCTCGCCTTATAGCGCAAGTATATACTATGTTTTAGGTTCTGTTTACGAAGAATTAAACGATAAAAGAAATGCAATAAAATCGTATGAAAATGCAATTTTTGTAGATTCTACATATTCCGATGCACTTTATAATTTGAGTGCAATATATTATAACAAAGGAATTAAACTTAGAAAAGCTGCAAAAGACAAAAAAGAATTAGAAGAATCAGATGAATTATTTCGCAAATCGTTGTATTTATTAGAAAAAGCCGAACTGCAAGAGCCTAAAAACAATGATATTCTAACTCTTTTAAGGAGTATATACAAAATATTAAAAATGGAAGATAAAGCTAAAGCTGTTCATCTTAGAATTTTATATTTAAAATAATATTTATTAATTAGTTATATCAATTTAGTAATAAAACAATATGAGTAAAAATTGTCCTCTTTGTAATGGTGTTGGCGAGGTTTTTTACAAAAAAAATAAACAGATTTATTATACCTGTAATATCTGTAATGGAATATTCTTAGATATTGATAATAGGTTAGATTACGAAGCTGAGAAAGCCAGATACGTCACTCATAATAACGATATTAACGATATAAGGTATCAAGAATTTGTAGCTCCAATATTTTTATCGATTATTAATGATTTTACAAGAAAAGATCAAGGTTTAGACTTTGGAGCAGGGACAGGTCCTGTAATTTCTAAATTGCTTAATGATAGAAAATATAATATACAACAATACGATCCATTTTTTCATAATTATCCAGAATTATTAAACCAAAAATACAATTATATTGCTTGTTGCGAAGTAATTGAACATTTTTATTATCCTAAAAAGGAATTTGCTACATTTATAAATATTTTACAAAAAGATGGTAAACTTTACTGTATGACAGATATTTACAATCATACAATAGATTTTGACAAATGGTATTACAAAAATGATCCAACACACGTATTTATCTATCAAAAGGAAACTTTTGAGTGGATTAAAAATGAATTTAATTTCGGCGATTTAAAAATTGACGGGAAACTTATAATACTTACAAAATAACGTTATGCTAAAATTTAAAAATATAAGGTTAAGGTATACATTCCTTTACTTATTATTGTTATTATTTGCATCCTGTAATCAGGAAAAAAAACCTATAGAAATTATTAAAAATACAATAAGCTCGCTTGACACTATTAATACAATTTATTACAGACAAACACAATTAAGGGGAAATACCGATGATTTTGAAAATATAACGCAAAAAGAAAGAATTTTTTATTACAAAAAACTCGACTACGACTCAATAATTGGCGCAAAAGCCCACATATATTTTCTTGATAGTACATATATCTTTCTAGAAGATATATACGATGGTAATAAACTTATAAGAAAACATAATAGAGATAGTTCTGCTCGTGTTTACGACTTAATAAAATACCCCAGATTACGAAAAAAATCTTTTTGGGGAAAGACAACTCCTTACGTTATTAGGTATATGCTTAATTATGCAATCGAAAACAAAGAATTTTATACATTTGAATTTGGGAAAGACACAATTGTTAATGATGAAAATTGTTATTGCCTAAAGACTATTTTAAGTAAAAAAGCGTTAATGCCTGGATTTTATAAGTTCGAAATAGATACAAATAGGGTAGAAACTACGATTTTGTACATTAACAAATTGAATTTTTATCCGCAAAGAGTTAGAACGGAAGTGTATTTTATTGATAATCCTAATAATGTATATTTTACTGACAATATTTTCTACGATATTAAATTTAATATTGAAATAAATGATAGTTTATTTAACACATTGGATGAGACTGTAAAAGGATTTACAGTTAATGGGATTAAACCTTGATTAAAAAAATAAACAAAATGCTAAAACTAAAAAAACTAAACATACAAGAAGAAAATATAATCTTAAATAAAGGTACTGAAGCGCCGTTTACAGGGGAGTACGATAATTTTTACGAGAAAGGAATTTATGCTTGTAAACACTGTGGTACAAGTTTGTTTCTTTCGGAGCAAAAGTTTAAATCTAGCTGTGGATGGCCAAGTTTCGACGATGAAATTCCTGGAAAAGTAAAAAAAGAAGCCGATGCAGACGGGCGAAGAATAGAAATTTTATGTAACAAATGCGGGGGACATCTAGGTCATATTTTCGAGGGTGAGAATTATACCGAAAAAAACCAAAGATATTGTGTAAACTCGGTTTCTATAGACTTTTTATCTGAAGACGAATTACGTAACAACTACAAAGCCATTTATTTTGGTGGAGGTTGCTTTTGGGGAATTCAACATTATTTAGACGAATTACAAGGCGTAATATTAACCGAAGCTGGTTATAGCGGCGGAAATATTGCAAAACCAACATACGAGCAAGTTTGTACAGGCGACACAAATCACGCAGAGGTTGTAAAACTTGTGTATAACCCAGAAATTGTGAGTTTAAACGAGCTTTTAGATTTATTTTTTAAAATTCATAATCCTACGCAGATGAATCGCCAAGGACCAGATATTGGAACACAATACCGTTCGGTAATTTATTTTAGCGATTCTGAGCAAGAAAAAATAATAAATATTTATTTGGCTGGGCTAATTGCTAGCGATATAGATATTAAAACTGAGTGCGAAATTCTAAAAGAATTCTTTATAGCCGAAGAATATCACCAGCATTATTATATTAAAAAAGATATTTTTCCTCAGTGTGGGAGTTAAAGTTAATTACACCTAAGTTATTAGAATTAAGATAGATAAGTCGTGTATCGCAAAAGTCTATTTAACATAATATTAATTATAGGACATTTATTTGGGTTTAAATAAGGTTAGGGGTTTTAATGAATCAATAGGTAATATTGAATGTGTTTTATCAATAGTGTTTAATTTTATATTCTCTTTTGGACATTCTTTTAGATAAATAGGAATTACTATTGAACTAATAATAACAACAAATAAACCAGACCAACCTAATGGTTTTTTAGAAAACCAATTCTTTTCATTATCAGTAGCCTTATATCTTTTTGCTAAAAATAATGTATGATCTTTTAATGAATAAATTGATTTTTCAATATTTAAAAAACCTCTTTTATATAAATCAAACAACATATCTGATGCAACTTCTTCAGTCATGTAAGTAAATTTCCTTTGTACTTCTTTTGATGTTTTGGGAGTTTTTAGATATTTTATGACCTTAACTTCATCAATACTATTTATCTTAGTTGGCTTTTCCATTACGAATTATTTTAAAACACTCTAAAAATAAAGCTAATATATTTTAATACGAAAAATAGCACTTGTTATTTGTTAACAATGTTTTAAACTTTTATATTGGTTCATTGATAAACACACGCCTTAATTCCCTATTCTATTTGAAGTGCTTTACAATTCAATTTATGTAAGGT
>DAOVTE010000169.1 GCA_030627705.1 Bacteroidales bacterium | reverse complement strand
GTAGATGTTCCTGTTGCAATTGATCCAGCATTCCAAGCTAAAGGAGTACAAGAAGAAACAGGGAAAGGATAAACTGATCCGTCTACCATTGCTCTAATATTCCAGTTATAAGTTAAAGCAGCATTTAGAGCTGTTAAATGAGTCCAACCACCAAAATACATCCAGTTTCCATTTGAATCTTCAGGACCAGCATCACAACCTGCAGGGTAACCTGCAGTAGCAGTAAGATTATAACCAATTAAAAGGTCAGTTGCAGGAATTAAAAGAGGAGTTGTTAAAACAACTTCGTTCCATCCATAAACAGCTGTCCATGCTTGACTATAAATTAATGTGCTTGTATCAGAATAGATTCTTAATTCTGTTGCAGTTACATCACCAATTGAATCATTAATAAAAACTTTTACAGAAGTAATAGAATCACCCATGTAATAATATGGATTTAGTGTTGCTGCTGAATGAAATGCATAAACTCCAAAATCCTGTGCTGAATTTGTACCAATAGAATTATTATTATCCGTATCGTAATGTAACGAATCTATAACAGCATTAGTACTCTTATTTGTATTATTGATAATTGTGGTGTTTGTGTTAGCAGTTTTTACTGCTGATAAAACATTGTCATATTTGAAATTGCCTTGAGAGAATCCAAAAGATACAAAACAAAGTGCTATGAACATTAAGTAAATTTTTTTCATGATAAATTTTTAATTAGTTAAACATTTTTTGATTTATAATTATACAAATATAGTATAAATTTATACTATCTGAAATTTTAATTGTGTTTTAAAACTCTTTTTGCTTCTATTATGGTTTTATCTACTGTATTTAACATCTTATAAAATCCATAATCATTAATAAGATTTCTTAGAATATAAGCTTTTAAATACGTTAATATAATTTTTTTAGATTTCTTTAGTTCGTTTATATCTGCGACAAAACCCTTATCTTTTGCATAGTTAATAAAGAGCTTATTAATATCTTGTTTATTCAAATATTCTAAAATCTTATTATATTCTTTAAATTTATTTAATTGTTCTCTGTTTTTATCAGTAAAATCGAAAGCAAATTGATAAATTAAACCGTGATTAATAATATTTGTAAGATATTTTGTGTGATATGTTGTATCTAAAGGAATGAAATAGTCTGGCATAATTCCTCCACCACCGTAAACAACCTTTCCTTTTGGTGTTTTATATTTTAAAGAATCTGGGAAATGAATACTATCTTTCTCTAATAACTCCCCATTTACAAACCTATGGCTAATATCAAATTCGTAATTGTTTATCCCAGACGAATATGGTTTTTGAATACATCTTCCGGTTGGAGTATAATACCTTGCAATAGTTAATCTAATTCCTGAACCGTCTCTAAATACCATTGGTTCTTGCACTAATCCTTTTCCAAAAGATCTTCGCCCAATAATAGTTCCCCTATCATTATCTTGAATTGCGCCAGCAACAATTTCGCTTGCTGAGGCAGACCATTCATCTATTAATACAACAATCTTTTTATTTTTGCAAATTCCCCTTTTGGTAGATTTAATAATTCTTTTTGTACTATTATTACCTTGGGTGTATACAATAGTTTTATTTTCATCTAAGAATTCATCAATAATATTTGTTGCCGCATCTAAGAAGCCTCCTCCATTTCCACGTAGATCTAAAATAATATTGTTCAACCCTAGAGGCTGAAGTTTTTCTACTGCTTCGATAAATTCACTGTATGTAGTACGCGCAAACTTGCTTATTTTAATATATCCTGTTTCATCATCAATCATATATGCAACATCTACACTGCTAAGTGGTATTTTTCCTCTAATTATTTTATAATTTATTAAGCTACTTGATGATGATCTTTTAATATCAACAAATACCACTGAATTTCTTTCTCCTCTTAATTTTTTTACAACTTCGTTATTAGATATTTTTATTCCTGCAATAATAGTATCGTTTACATTAACTATTCTATCGCCTGCTTTTATTCCTACTTTCTCAGACGGACCACCAGAAATTGTGTTAATTACAATAACTGTATCTTTTTGAATATTAAATTGTATACCTATACCGTCGAAATTTCCTACCAAAGGCTCGTTTACACTTTCCATATTCTGAGCTGGTATATAAATAGAATGAGGATCTAATTCTCTTAGTAATTCGGGTATTACTTTTTCTATAATCTTATCTCTAGAAATACTGTCTACATAATTATCTGATATGTAATCAATAACTGAATTCAGTTTATTTGTTTTAGAATATGTTATATTGTTATTATATACACTAAGTTTATTTCCTATTAATATGCCCGTAATTAGTACCCCAGCGAGAATTATTGGAAGGATTATTATAAAGGTTTTGTTTTTATATTCCATAAATTCAATTTATAAAGTTTTTATATCTATAATATTAACTAGTTCGATATTTGCTCTTTCGAGCAATTCTAATCCCTCTATATTATGATATTTTCGATTAAAAACTACTCTTTTAATACCCGATTGTATGATTAGCTTAGAACATTCTACACAGGGCGATGTAGTTATATAAAGCGTTGCATTATTACTATTATTACCTGACTTAGCTACCTTCGTAATTGCATTTGCTTCTGCATGTAAAACGTATGGTTTTGTTTTATTATTTTCGTCTTCGCAAATATTCTCAAATCCTTCTGGAGTACCATTAAAGCCATCTGAAATTATCATTTTTTCTTTCACTATTAATGCACCAACTTTTCTTCGTTCGCAATATGAATTTTGAGCCCATATTTCAGCCATTTGCAAATATCTAATATCAAACTGCTTTTGTTTAGCGCTGTAGGGATGTAAGTTGTTCATTTTATTTAGTGTTGAGTAAAAAACAAATGTCGGTAAATTATTTTAAAGTATAAAGAATTAATCAAGCATATTTTGTTTATTGATACATTAAATATAGTATATCCATATTTTTTTTGGTAGAGCAAAATTACATTCTAATACTTATCAAAAATATAAAGAAAAAATTACAGTTATAAACAAAAAAAGAGCCACCAACTATATTGGTAGCTCTTTGTATAATCTTTTTTTATGATAGATTATTCTCCTGGAGAGATTGCTTCTACAGGACAAACATCAGCACAAGCACCACAATCAGTACAAGTATCTGCGTTAATTGAATAAATATCACCTTCGCTAATTGCGTCTACTGGGCACTCGTCCATACAAGCTGCACAAGCAATACAATCATCTGAAATTACATAAGCCATAATAAATCTATTTTTTCTGTTAATAATTAGGTGCAAATATACATTTATTTGTTATTCAACAACCATTTTTAGGCGTTTTTTTGAATTAATTTTTATTGCTTTGCTTTATTATCTTTCATAAAGTATATGTTTTTCGTATAAACTTAGGCTTGTATATTAAATTTAATATTTAAAAAAAGGAACAAAAAAAAGGGTTTGCAATAATAATATTGAGCATATTTAACTAAAATAATTACTTTGCCTATTGATTTAAAAGATTCGTATTTGGTAATTTTTCACTTCTGCGTAAGAGTATAAAGCTCTACTAAGTTTTTTTTCAGAGTTTAAAGTGCTATCATTGTAATGATTAGACGAATAAATAATTATTAAAAAAAATCTACAAAAGATTTGATTAATTAAATTAAAATACCGTATTTTGCACTCCATTTTATAGAAAGTATAGAAAAATGTCAAAAGTTTGTCAGATTACAGGAAAAAAAGTAATGGTTGGAAACAATGTTTCTCACTCTAAACGAAGAGTGAAGAGAACGTTCCTTCCTAATTTGTTCAAAAAGAAATTCTATTTAGTAGAGGAAGACCGCTGGGTTGTTCTTAAAGTATCTGCATCTGGAATGAGAACAATAAATAAAAAAGGCTTAAATGTAGCTTTAAAAGATGCAAAAGCTAAAGGTTATATTAACAACTATTAAGAAGTTATAAGAAATGGCTAAAAAAGGAAATAGAATACAAGTTATTTTAGAGTGTACAGAGCACAAAGATAGCGGTATGCCCGGAACATCTAGATATATTACAACAAAGAATAAAAAGAACACTCCGGATAGATTAGAGATAAAAAAGTATAATCCTATACTTAAAAAAGTAACACTTCATAGAGAAATAAAATAAAAAATTATAAGTTATGGCAAAGAAAGTAGTTGCAACACTTAAATCAGGTACAGGTAAAGATTTTACAAAAGTTATTAAAATGGTAAAATCTGAAAAGAATGGAGCTTATTCGCTTAAAGAAGAGATAGTGCATAAAGATTTTATTAAAGATTTTTTTGCAAAATAAGTATTATATTACAATACGAAAAAAAGCTAACCTTAAGAAAAAGGTTAGCTTTTTTTATTTTAATTTTTTAAGGAAAAGCCTATAGATTTAATTTGACAGAACCATTTACGATTATCACATATATGTGCCCACGCTTATCCAATAACTTCCTCTATTGTTTTTTCTATTTTATTTATATCAAATGGTTTATTAAAATACTCTATTATCAGCTTTGAATCCAGTGCATTCTGAATTTCTGATGTTATCTCAAAACCAGTTAGAATAAAGTAATTCTTGTTTGGATATTTCATCTTTGCCTTTTTTATAAATTCAATACCATTCATCTTTGGCATCTTCATATCGCTAATTATTACCGTAGTATCAGGATGATTATCAAGTATTTCAAGGCCTTCCTCTCCACTTTCTCCTATTAGAACCTTATATTTGTCACTGAAAATTATTTCAAAAAGTTGAAGATTTATTATCTCGTCATCTATGTATAATATTTTTACTTTTTTCATACTTGTTTCTTTTCTATTGGAAATGTAATTTTTACTGTTGTGCCTTTATTTTCTTCAGATATAAACTCTATAGAGCCCTTATGTTTCTTTATAATTGAATAAGTTATTGACAAACCAAGGCCTGTACCTTTTCCTGGATCTTTTGTTGTAAAGAAAGGATCAGAAATTCTTGGCAAGTTACCTTTGCTAATTCCACTTCCAGTATCTGTTATTTCTATTGAAATAGTTTTCTCTTTCTTTTTAGTAATTATTGAAATTGCTCCTTCATTATCAATTGCTTGAATAGAATTTGTGAATAAATTAATAAAAACTTGATGTAACTTACCCGTATTACCAGATATCATAATTATTTCATCACTAAAATTCTTATTAATCTCAATTTTCTTTTTCAATTGATTATTCAATATCAATAAACAGTTATTTATTACATAATGAATATCACAATTCTCATCATAATTATCGTTGATTCTGCTAAACTGATTTAATCCTTTTACAATGTCAGATGCTTTGTTAACACCTGTTTTTAAACTGCTTAATAGCACTTTAACGTTTTTGTCTGTATTTTCGTTTTTCTTAAAATAATTTTCCAGACCTACATAACTACCCATTATATAATTCAAAGGATTATTAATTTCATGAGCAACTCCTGCTGTTAAAATCCCTAATGATGCCATCTTATCGGCTTGTAATAAACTCGATTGGGTTTCTTTTAAATGATTAAGTGTAGCATTTAACTCTGTATTTTGATCCTCTATAATTTCAGTTTTAGCATAAAGTTCTTCATTTGATGCTATTAATTCCTCATTTGTTGTTTCTAGGTCTTTTGTTCTTTCAACAACTAATGCTTCCAAATTTTCTTTGTGTTTCTTTATAATTTCCGCATCTTTTTCAGCCCCGTTAATAGCTTTTCTTGCAAATTTAATTGCAAAATATATAACTAAAGTATTAATTACTAGTGCTGCAATATAGTTGACGAACCCTTCCATAATAAGACCTGTTTGCTCTGGGTTCTGTTCAAATGCACGCATAAAAACTCTTGTTATTGCAAGTAATATAATTACTGCATTTATAAATAAACCTTTTTCTGAAGCAAATAATACAGAAACGCTATATATACTCAACAAAATACAAAAGCCTCCTATAAGCTTATAAAATATTGTTATATCATCGTTAAAAATATTGATACTGATAGCCATTATCAACACAATTCCTATAGAAACAATATTACCTGAAATATTAATATTTATTTTTTTAAGAAGAAATAAATTGAATGTTATAAAAACAATCATAGAAAAAGGTATTATTACAGATAACGAAAGGTTATCGCTAGAGGTAGCAATACTAGCAATTATCATAACTAACCCAAGTAATATACTAGAAACCCCAACCATTATTAAGGCATTTGTTTTTTGTTTTTCAAATAAACTTGTTTCAACTGGGGGAGTAAAGTATTGTAGTATTTTCTTCATATTTACACAAAAAGCATTTAATATTAGCTAATTATTTGCATTTATCATTTCGTGCAAGATACTCATTTACAATCAGTTTACCATAGAATTTTATTAATTAATAGGTTTTATGGAAAGAGGTGCTTAAAATTGCTGCAAACATAATTCTTAAGTGTCAACTTATTTCATAACTAGACACATATAAAATTATAATATTTTTTTAAAATATTATAATTTCAGTTTGCTTTTTAATTATCTTTGGTAAGATTCTAAAAAAAATATTTTGGAGAGTAATAGAATTAACAATGAAGTTAACAAACCTACACAAAACCTCAAATCT
>DAOVTE010000137.1 GCA_030627705.1 Bacteroidales bacterium | reverse complement strand
AAATAAAAGTTATAGATCCATTAAACGTACCAAATGATAATTATGTAATAAAGTTTGATTCAGTTCAGCTTCAGGGAGATCCAGAATTTGATTCTCCATTAATTAATAATGCTAGATGGTATATATATAGTACTGGAGAGAATTCTGATACAGTTTATTCTGATAATTGGATTAATTACTTTAATGAGCAAATTATTCCAGAATGGGGAATTTCTGTAGAAATAAAACAAATTGAATATCCTGGATTTTCTAAAACAAATTCTAACGGATTTATTGGTGCATATGAGGAATGGGAAGATGAATCTAATGCTTGGTTAAGTTTTGTTTTTGATCAAGAGTCTGTAAGCGATCATAACTGGATAAGATCTGGTGATGCTTTTGATGTAGGAAATCATGGTTTTGATGATGCAGGTCATATGACTCTAGGAATGGTTGATCCAGGACAAGAATATGAAAAAATTCTTAACGGAACTTGGGCACCTTATATAGTTGCTTCTTCTGATTATATAGTTGCAGGAAAACCTAGCAGTTTATACGGTACATCTTACAATATATGGCATAATAGAATTAGACCTAGCCAATACAGAATTTCGAGTGTAGATGTTGTAATTACTGATGACAAGTCTAAGTGGTCGAGATGTCCTGTTATTGAATTATCTGAATATGACGATTCTGAAGGATTTTTTAACGTAGGTCTTTCTGAGGGAGGAGCTCCTAAATTTGGTTTAAGAAGACATGCTTCGGTAGATAAGTCTGGAAAAGTTTATGCTAGTTCAGGATCAGGCGTAAGCGATAACGAAAATGACGCTAATTATATTTCTGAAACAGGAATGGGTTGGTTCCCAGGTTATGCGATTGATATTGAAACAGGAGAAAGACTAAATATTGCATTTGGCGAGGATTCAAGATATGCTGAAAATAACGGTAGAGACATGATTTGGAACCCTACAAGTGTTTACTTTAGCGACCTATATACACTTACTGGTGGTGCACAAGGAGATGTATATAATGGAGGAAAACACGTTATTTATGTGTGGGGAAACAACGAATCGTTAGCAGAAGATTATATAGAATTTAATAGTCCGGCTTATGATAATGGAGAATGGTTAAGAAATACATTAGAAGCTGTAGAAAGTGATCCTTTCGGCCGACAATTAGCTTGGCGTAATCCAATGTGGGTTTCTATACCGATACTTAAATATAATTTTTCCGAATATGATAAAGAAGCTGATCCTTATGGGTTTATTAAATCAGATGTTAAATATAAACTGAGAATGGCTAACCCTTACTCAGTAGATATAGGAAACAGAGAGAACATAGAACCAGAGAATAATAACTGGCCGATGTATAAATTTTCTACTGCAAATATTAGCACAACAAACGATAATTTAGATGCTGCCAAAGAAGCTCTAGATAAAATTAATGTTGTTCCTAATCCATACTATGGGTATAGCGAGTATGAATTATCACAATTAGATAATTTTATAAAGTTTACTAACTTACCACAAGAATGTGTAATTTCAATTTACTCTGTAAATGGAACACTTGTTAAGAGATTTAATAAGAATAATTCTATTACTTGGCAAGATTGGAATCTTAAAAATGAGTATGGTATTACAATAGCAGGAGGAGTTTACATTATACATATTAATGCTCCTGGAATTGGAGAAAAGGTTCTTAAATGGTTTGGAGCTTTACGACCAATTGATTTAAATAACTTTTAAAATAATAAGCTAAAAAAATAATATACAATGAAAAAATTATTTTATAATAAAGTCTCTTTTATTTTACTTGCAATGTTTGCTATCCCTACAGTAATGTTTGCAGGAAACGAGCAAAGAGCAGGTCAAGCAGGAGCAGGACAATTGTTAATTAACCCTTGGGCAAGAACAACGGGTTTTGGACAAGCAAATTCTGCATCGATAAGAGGATTAGAATCTTTATCGTTGAATGTTGCTGGTTCGGCCTTCGTAACTAAAACGGAGTTGATATTTTCTAATTCTTCATGGATGCCTGGAATTAATATTAATTCTTTTGGCTTAACTCAAAAGGTTGGCGAAACAGGAGCTTTATCATTGTCATTTATGTCTATGGATTTTGGCGAATCAGATATTACAACTGTTGATTTACCAGATGGAGGATTAGGTACATTTAGTCCTAAATACACAAATATTACTTTAGCATATGCCAAAGAATTTTCAAATAGTATTTATGGTGGGATGGCTGTTAAGGTATTAAATGAAGGAATCTCAGATTTAACTAGTTCAGGTGTTGCTATTGATGCTGGTATACAATATATTTCGGGTATTGGTAAAAATAAAGCAGGAAAAAGAAACAGAGAAAACCTTAAGTTTGGTATATCAATGATGAATGTTGGTCCTACTATGAAATATTCTGGTGACGGAATGTCTTTTAGAGGGACAACACCTACAGGTACAATAATGACAGTTGAACAAAGATCTGCAGATTATGAGATGCCTTCGCTTATTAGAATAGGTATTGCTTATGAAATGTATTTAGGTCAAAAAGTAGATACTGCAACTAACAAAATAAGTTCAGATCATACTGTAGTTTTAGCAGGTACGTTTACCTCTAATTCATTTACAAAAGATCAAATTCATATGGGATTAGAGTATAACTTTAGAAGCATGTTAATGTTTAGAGGTGGTTATGTATATGAAAATGATATTGGAAATAACGATACTAGAACAACTAATTATACTGGGCCAACAGCAGGAGTATCAGTAATAATCCCGTTTTCTAAAGAAAGTGAATCAACATTTTCTCTAGATTATTCATATAGAGCAACTGAAAATTTTACAGGCGTTCATAGCATTGGAGCTAGAATTACACTTTAAAAAATATTTACTATATTTGCACTGAAAAAGAGTCTCGACTTTGTCGAGATTCTTTTTCGCATTATATAAATAACGCAAAAATTATGTCAAAAATATCATATTTAACAGAAGAGGGTTACACAAGATTAAAAGCTGAATTAGACGATTTCATTAGTGTTAAAAGACCTGCTATATCACAACAAATTGCCGATGCACGAGATAAAGGCGATTTAAGCGAGAATGCAGAATACGACGCTGCAAAAGAAGCTCAGGGTATGCTTGAAATGAAAATTTCTCAATTACAACAATCGTTAAGAAACTCTAGAATTTTAGATGAAACTAAACTAGATACAAGCAAAGTACAAATATTAAATAAAGTAGAAATTAAAAATCTAAAGACTAATGCTAAAATGGAATATACAATTGTTTCTGAGGCAGAATCAGATTTAAAGTTAATGAAATTATCTATTTCTACACCAATTGCAGCAGGATTACTAGGCAAGAAAGTGGGTGATAAGGTTGACATTAAAGTGCCATCTGGAATAATGACTTTCGAAATTACTAAAATCTCTATTTAATATGAGTACAATTTTTACGAAAATAATTAAAGGTGAGATCCCATCATATAAAATTGCAGAAGATGATAAATTTTATGCATTTTTAGATATTAATCCTCTTGCTAAAGGGCACACACTTGTTGTTCCTAAACAAGAAACTAATTATATCTTCGATTTAGAAGATAATCTTTTGGGAGAACTGCATGTATTTTCTAAAAAAGTAGCAAAAGCAATTGAAAAAGTTGTCGAATGTAAGAGAATAGGAGTAGCTGTTATTGGATTAGAAGTACCTCATACACATATTCACCTTGTACCTATTAATAATGTTTATGATATAGATTTTAGTAAACCTAAGCTAGAATTTAGTTCAGAAGAACTTACGGGCTTAGCATTAAGTATATCATCAGAAATTATTTAAATACTTTATTGTAGTTTTCGTTCATATAATATGATATTGTGTGATCTACAAGAAAATCTCTAAATATTTTTGTCATTTGCTGTGTTATACCATTAAAGATGCAAGTGTTAAATGGGCAAATAGGATGGTCTACAGGACAGTCTTTTATATTAATTTTTCCTTCAATAATTTCATAAACCCTTAGCAAATTAACTTCTTTAGGATTAATATTTAGTTTAAAACCTCCGTTTGGACCTCTTTGTGAGCTTACAATACCTTCTTTTACTAAGCGTTGAAATACTTTGGCTACGTGATGCCTAGAACTGCCTGTTTTTTCGGCAATTTGCAAAACATTAAGAGGGTTATTCTCTTGCGCAATTAGGATTACACCGTGTATTGCTATTGAAGCTGCCTCTGATAAAGAAACTATATTTGCCATTTATTTAAGATATTAAGTAATAGAATACACAAAATTATTATTATTTTTTAATTAATAGTATTATTATTGATTTAATACTATGTGCATAAGTGACCGTTGCGAAACCAGAAGGTTAAAAATATAGTTGATTTCAGGAGTTTTTTTTGAATTTCCCCTTTCTTTTTTATTTTTTTTAGCGTGAAATAGTGTTTTATTTAACCTTTTCTCTTTAATTTTGACAATTAGTCGCAACTATCCCTGGACTACGGTATAGATTGTAGCATATTGCCTCCATTAAGTTCTGAGTATGCATTTTTTCCATCCCTCTGTATCTGGCTGTACCGCCTTTAAACCATAATTTTATCCCACCAAAAGTTCGCTCAACTTTAAATCTTGTTTTTCCAATTAATTTATTAAATCTATTCTCCCATTTTGTCAAAGGCTTGTTTTTTACTGCCTTTTTAAGAATGTGATTTTTCAACTTTCGTTTCTTTAATATTTCTACATTCTTCTTTGATTGATAGCCTTTATCCGATTTTAGGGGAATAACTTTTGGTAAATTAATATTTACTGTATCTAAGACTTCTTCTAAGTTGGCTATCTCATTCTTACTTGCTGTTGTAGTTAAAACTCCAACAACTAGTCCTTCATCATCAGCAACATGATACTTTTTGAATCCAAAATGATAAACGCCTCTTTTCTTTAACCAAGTCCCATCTTTATCCACACTATTAGCATATTCCTTTTTAACTTCAACTTCTTCATCCGAACGATCTTGGGTTACTTTGTAATTCGTTTTTCCTTTTGGACGTAAGTAAGTATCTATCACGCTTGCATCTATAATTAATCCTGTTTTTACTATTATGCTATTTTTTTCTAGCTGCATATTTATGGATGCAAATAGTTTCTCAAATGTTTTTGTTTTGGTTAATGCAGTTCTAAACCTGCTCAATGTACTATGGTCAGGTGCGACCTGTTCTATTGTCATCCCACAAAAATAGCTAAAGGAAAGGCTATCATTAATGCGATCTTCTACTTCGTAGTCACTTAATCCATACCAACTTTGCAATAAACACATCTTAAAAAGAAGCAACCCATCATAAGATGGTTTCCCAACGGCACTTTTCCCCTTTGAATAATCTTTATCTATTGTCTTAGAAATTTCTCACCAATCAATTAACGTGTTTATTTGAGTGAAAAATGTCTTTTTAACTTTTCTCGCACGTGAATCACAAATACTATCAGCTAAAGTAGGTTGTTTATATATTTTCATATGCAGATATACAACATAATATATTATAATCCAAATAGTTAAATAGTTAAATAAAATAATATAATATATTTTTCAAGATTTTACCGTGCAACGGTCTTTATTCTTTATCTAATTCTAATATTTGTTTTTCCAATTTCGAGGAAAACTTATTGTAGATATTATCGGGTATTTTCATGTATACAAATCTTTCCTCAATATAGTAAATTTGCAAATATCATACCCTTCTGCAATCATCTCTTTTTTTGGAGATACTGATATTTACACAATAAAACTAACTCCAGAAATATAATCCAACGCCTCCTACAATAAAGCCAACAATTATATTAATTATTTTCATTAATATAAACGACTTTTTTGACTCTGCTAATAGGGGTAAAGAGCCATGTCCATCTTGTACAATAGAATTTGCAAGTAGAATACTAAATGGTAAACTACCGTTAATAAACATGGTTACAAATATTAAATGAGGCCCAGATTCAGGTATAATTCCAATCAATACAGCAATTATTAATATGTAATATTTATTTGTTTGCACCCATTGCTCTAGATCAACATAACCCATCATAATGTTTACAAAAAGCATTGCTATAAAAGTCCAAATAAAGATCTTAAGAAAGTGTTTTTTAATTACATGTCCCCAAAGATGATGTTCTAAAAAATGATCAGGAACAGTAACTGCTACAAATAAAGCAATAAGCGATACAATTAAAAATGTCAATTTAATCCAGTTTATTGAGTGCTCAGGTTTGGCATCATCACTACTAAGTTCTGAGCTGTGATTATGTGTATCAGCAGGATGAAAACTATGGCTGTCGTGATTATGTTCACTATTGTTTTCTACAATAATTTCTGTTTTATCTGCTTCGCCTCCGTGGTTGTGATTACCTAGTTGCCCAGTTGCCAAACCAAAAAGAAAAAGCACTAACCCAGATATTAATATTGCACGCTGAAAACTAATATTCTTAAGATTTTTAATAAAATTTTTCTCGTAACAATTACATGTTGTTTCTTCTTTATGAATATCAAAATGAAAATTGTGATTGCCAAGTTTGCGATTCTTAACAAAGAAGTTTACTATTATTCCACTAATAATTGCAACTACAAATATAATTCCTGTTATTTTTAAAGCAGTTTCTGGAATCATTGCAATCATTACAAATGCTTCGTCGCCAGAAGTAGCAATCATTGCAGTAACTAAAGCACCAAAATTAAATATATTATGAGTAAATAATGAAACAACAGTATAAGTTCCTAGGCAACCAGGAATAATGCCAAGTAATGCTGCTACAAAAAGCTGCATTAGTTTATTATTTTTTATCGTTTTTGCCCAATTCCCCTTCGATTGTACGTTTATATATTCTATCAACAGCATCATTACCATAACAAAAAAGGTAATCATCACTGTTTGTTTTATTAAATGTATTATTGTTTCTACCATTGTATATTTGTAATTATACTCACAAAAGTAATTTATTTTTATAATATCTATTCTCCAACCAAAAGATTAATTACACTAGGTATTATTTCTATACTTATTGGGCAGTTTCCAACATATTCTCCATCAATATCAATTGGGAAGTTTGTGCCATCAGTAGTATTAACCTCAATAGTTTTAGCTTTTGTGTATAATACTTCTTTATGAGTTAAATGCTTTGCTTTTTTTAGGTTTCCTAAGTTTCTCAAATAATCTATAATACTAAGGTTTCCTAATATTACAAGTTCTAGTTTGCCATCAGAAATATTTGCGTCAGGAGCAACACCTAATCCGTTACCAAAGAATTTTCCGTTTGCAAAAATTACACTTAACGAAAGTCCCTCCCATACAATATTATCATATTTTATTTTTATTACAGATTTTTTATAACTTAATAAAGTCTCAATAATTGCTTTTGAATAATTTAATTTTGAACTAAACCATGATATTTTATTTTCATTGACTCTTTTTACAACCATTCCACCAATACCAACATCTGCAATATTTATAAATAATCTTTCTGTATTCTTATTTTCAAGATTCTTAAACTTACACATTCCTACATCTGTAAGTTTGTAATTATTTGCTTTAACTAAAGTAAAAAGCTTAATAATATCTTTGCTTATTTTAATAGTTCTTGTAAAATCATTACCAGAGCCAACAGGTAAAATGCTAATCTTTACCTTAGATATTTTATTTATATTGTAACCATTTTCTGTTTTATATTTCTGAAAAACACCATTAATTACCTCATTAATTGTTCCGTCGCCACCAACAATAATTAAGGATAAGAAACCATCATCTATAGCTAATTTTGTAAGCTCTATTATATGACCAGAGTATTCTGATTTATATCTTTTTATATAAAATTCGTTATCAAATGTGGATTTTATACTCTCTGATATTGTCGAAAAATCTTTAATTTTT
>DAOVTE010000157.1 GCA_030627705.1 Bacteroidales bacterium | reverse complement strand
GTTGCGCTATTTATATCTTTAATAATAAATGATGAGGATTGTACTTGTAATTGACGCAATTCTTCGCTACTCAAGATATGTGTTATTTCGTTATTGTGATTTCTTACGCAAAGGTTTCGTAGTTTATTCTCGTGCATTAATATTACTGCCTCAAAAATAAAAGCACTTTCTTTTATTGTAATTATTGGTGCGGTCATTATTTCTGATACCGGTTTTTCAAGATTTACACCTTTTGCTACAACTCGTTTTCGTAAATCAGAATCGGTTAAAATACCAATGCAATTATTTTTTGTTTCTATTAGAATTGCACCTCGTTGGTGCTTGTTCATTAAACTAGCAGCTTTTATTATTGATGTATCTATAGAACATTTAATAATTTTGTGTGCAAACATTTTTATTGATTGATTCATAAAAAATTGCGAGGCTTGTAGCTCGTTAAAAACTTCTTCTCTTTGTTCTTCGCTTTGCTTTTTAGATGTTACATCCTCAATAACTCCATCGCAGAATTTACTTTTGCTGCTATTGTCATTTACAATTGTTATTGATACACAAGCAATTATTTGTTCGCCTGTATGTTTTTGTATTTTTACAATTCTATTTTTTATTTTTTTGGTATTAATTAATTCTTTAATAAATGCTTTTTTCTCATTTGTATTTATAAACAAATCGAAAATATTATTTTTAAATAATTCTTCATTTTTAGAGAATCCTAAAACTTGTAAAGTAGCAGGATTTGCTTCAATAAATCTTGCTCGATTATCGAATGTTGTTCTAAAAACACCAATATCAATATTTTCTGTAAGTGATTTAAATTGTTCTGTTTTTTGTTCTAGCTCTTCTTCTATTTTCTTGTCTTTGCTTATATCTTGTATTGTTATTGTTGCTCCTTTTTTGTCGCCAAATAATATTTGCGATGCACTTAAGTTCACATCTATAATTTGTTTGTTGTTATTATGCAAACTTGTTTCTAGCTCTAAATTATCTTTGTTGCTTTTTAAGAATTCAGAAAATAAATAGTATCCGTTATCATCAGAATTTTTAGTAAAAAGTTCGTTTATAGATATCTTAGATAATTCTTTAGCTGAATATCCTAAAATGTTTGTAATTGCAATATTAGAGTATACTATTTTGCCACCAAGTATCATTATTGTTCCTTCTTTTGCAGATTCTACAAGGGTTTTATACCTTTCCCTAGATTCTAAAAGTTGAGTTTCTGCCTTTAACTTTTCTTTTTCTGTTTTTATACTTTGGATTAGTATTATTAGCAACATAAGCGAGATTATGGCAACAATAACTCCTGTTATTATTAATAAATTGCTTTCAATTTCTGAAATTTCTTGTTTAACATCTTCTATGTAAATTCCTGTTCCAATTATCCAGCCCCAAGGCGAAAAGCCTTTTGCGTAAGATAATTTGGGAACTATTTTGGTAGAATCGTCTTTCCATTGCCACATATAATCTAGATAGCCATCTCCATGTTCGCTTACAATTTTTACAAAATCTACAAATAATTTTTTTCCATTTGGGTCTGCAAAATTGTTTAAATCTTGTCCGTTTAAATTTGTTCTGTACGGATGCATTATCATTACAGGTTGCATATCGTTTATCCAGAAATAATCTTTTCGTTCTTTACCGTAGCGGATGTTCATTATCTCAGATAAGGCTTTTTGTTGAGCAAACTCCCGTGTTAAAGTGCTATCTTTTTCTTCTTGGTGATAATTTTCTAAAATGCTCCATGCGGAGTTAGTTAACTCGCTAATCATTTCGCGTTTTTGGTCGAGCATATTTTTCTCGAAAGCAGGAATCATAAATGCATAAACCGAGATAATAAATAAGAAAATTGCGATTAACGAAGGTAAAATTATTCTTAACGAAAACCCTTTCCAGATGCGAATCTTACTTTTTTTCATAATGTTTATCTTAAACGAATAATGTTAAGTTCCATTGTTTTTGTATTGAATATTGTAATACCATTTTTTTGATTTCCTTTTACTATGCAAGGGACGATAAATGCTTGTGGATCGCTGGTTATTTTCAGTTTACTAAAGGATATAAATTTTGATTTTTCTGCCGTAAATGCTCTAATTCCTTCGATGTGCGCGTGACCAAAAAAACTTAAATTACAGTCTTGCCTTTTTATAAAATCGATGTGCGTTTTAAATTTACTCTCGTAATTTCCAAAATCGGCTCTAGACCCTGTAATATCTGGGTAAATAAAATGAGAAAAGAGTATGTTTTGTCCTGTAAAATCTGAAACTACATATTCTGGTAAGTTGTATAAATACTCTCGTTCTTTTTTGCTTATTAGCGATGGTAATGAGTTTTCTTCGCAAAGCCAAACTTTGCCGTTTGCTAATTTCTTCTTTTCTTGATAAAATAAAGAATACCAATTGTCAGGAAAATCAAATTCCGATTTATTTTCTGGTATTTTTTGGGCTTCGAATAAGTCGTGGTTTCCTGCAATTACAATTTTGCAGTTTTGTTTTACAATCTGAATGCACTCGCTTGCATTTTTTGTGTCGAAAAAATTATAATGCGGAACACTAAATCCTACAATATCGCCTAAACAAACAATCTCGTCGATATTATTTTTATCAATAATAGACATAGCTTTTCTAAGCCTTTCAATATCTTCGTGAATATCGCTTATAATTGCTATTTTCATATGTTTAAGCTTGTGTTTAACTTCTATTTTATCATATTTTCGTTAAACAAATTTGTGATTTTTTTATCTAGTTTTTCTTTGGGGAAAAATATTGATTGCCCCGATTCTAATTTTACATAAAAGAATTTCTTATTTTCTTGTAGTCTATTTTTTTTAAGACTAATATCTCCTTCGTTTACTCTATCTTTAATATGAAGGTTGTAATTTTCTAATTTATACGAGAACGTTTCGTCATTTGGTCTGTAAGCCATAACCATAATCATAGGTTTTATTGTGTAAAATATTCCATATGCAAGCATAAAACTCATTAAGTAAATGTTTATTTGCTCGCTATAAGAATAGAACATAAATAGGCCAATTACAGCCATTGTTGGTCCCATATACATTCGCATAAGCCTAATTACTTTACGTGGTCCGTAAAAATAATCGTAAATATAAAACTGACTGTATTCTCTTTTAGATATTGATATTTTCATCCGTTCACATATTAAGGAATGTAAATATAGTATATATACATGTATTAAAATATGATATTTATTATGTGTGTAATTTATCTAAATAATAGAAGAATCTGCCAATATATTAAGCGATTATAGTATTTTGAAGAACTGTACCGCAAAAAGTACAGCTATTATCTAATTTTACCTAATGAACTGCTGTATACGATAACCGCTTAGTTTATCCTGAATATTTTCTAGCTTTTTAGTTTTAAGTTAAGATCGTCTAATTGTTCTTTTGCAACTTGCGAAGGCGAATCTATCATAACATCTCTGCCTGAATTATTTTTAGGGAAAGCTATTACATCTCTTATGCTTTCTAAACCTGCAAACAACGAGACTAATCTATCTAAACCTAAGGCAATTCCACCGTGTGGTGGAGCACCATATTTAAATGCATTTAGTAAGAATCCAAATTGGTTCTCTGCTTCCTCATCGGTAAAACCAAGATGCTTAAACATTAACTTTTGCATTTTATTATCGTGAATTCTAATAGAGCCACCACCAATTTCTACACCATTTATTACTAAATCGTAGGCGTTTGCTCTAACTTCACCTGGCTTAGTTTCTAGTAAATCGAAATCTTCGGCTTTTGGCGATGTAAATGGGTGATGCATTGCATGAAAGCGCTCAGATTCTTCGTCCCATTCCAAAAGAGGAAAATCTACAACCCAAAGTGGTGCAAAGACTGTATTGTCTTTTAAGCCTAAACGGTTGGCCATTTCTAAACGTAAATCGGATAAAGCAGATAGAGTTTTGTTTTTATTTCCTGCCAAGATTAGAATTAAGTCACCTTTTTCTGCTCCCGTTGCTTTTGCCCATTTTGTAAGTTCTTCGGCATTAAAGAATTTATCTACTGAAGATTTAAAACTACCATCTTCGTTATATTTTGCATAAACTAAA
Source organism: Bacteroidales bacterium (assembly GCA_030627705.1). Lineage (GTDB taxonomy): Bacteria > Bacteroidota > Bacteroidia > Bacteroidales > JAFGXI01 > DAOVTE01. The sequence goes on along the minus strand of DAOVTE010000157.1, from coordinate 2,872 downwards.
CCTGTTGCTCCAACTTGCGGAGTTTTTACAAACGTTGTTAGTGCATCTAATTGTTTTCTGCTGTAAGTTGCACACCCTTTTGCGCAAATTCCACCAATATATTCAGCTTTATCGAAAACTACAAAACCTTTATTTTTAACAATTTCTGATAATTCATTAATTTGCATATCGAAACGTAAATCGGGTTTATCCGAACCGTATTTACTCATTGCCTCACTATAAGGCATTTGTTGGAATTTCTCTGTAATGTCTATTCCTTTTACTTTCTTGAAAAGGTGTTTTGTCATTGCTTCGAAATTATTTAAAATATCGTCTTGATGAACGAATGACATTTCGCAATCTATTTGTGTAAATTCTGGCTGTCTATCGGCACGTAAATCCTCATCTCTAAAGCATTTTACTATCTGAAAATATTTATCGTATCCAGAAATCATTAAAAGCTGCTTGAATGTTTGTGGCGATTGTGGAAGAGCATAAAATTGTCCTTGGTTCATTCGAGATGGTACAATAAAATCTCTTGCTCCTTCTGGTGTAGATTTAATTAGATACGGAGTTTCTACTTCCATAAATGCTTTACTATCTAGAAAAACTCTGGTTTCTTGAGTAATTTTATGTCTAAGCATAAGATTCTCTTTAAGAGGATTTCTGCGTAAATCTAGATAACGATATTTCATTCTTATTTCGTCGCCACCATCAGTTTCGTCTTCAATTGTAAAAGGTGGTGTTTCTGATTTATTAAGAATTTTAAATTCAGAAATTTTAATTTCTACTTCGCCTGTTGGAATATTCGGGTTGACAGAAAAACGTTTTATCACTTCTCCAGATATTTGCACAACATACTCTCTACCTGCAGAACGTACATTTTCGAATATTTTACTATCGGTTACTCCATCTTCTAAAATAATTTGAGTTATACCATATCTATCTCGTAGGTCTACCCAAATCATTTTTCCTTTATCGCGCATTTTTTGAATCCATCCGCTAAGGATAACTTTCTCGCCAATATTATTTATGTTTAATTCGCCGCAAGTATGAGTTCTATACATTATTCTGTGTTTTAATAATTGATGTGCAAAAATAGAACATAAATTTAATGTAATCACTAAAAATGCAAATTTATGTGTTTGTTAATTCAGAATCAGAAATAACTCCAAACTTATAACCTTGTTTTTGTAGATACTCAATAGCTTTAGGCAAAGAATAAAATAAATTTTTATGTGCCTTATCAGAATCGTGAAAGACAATAACTGATCCAGATTTTACATTTTTAACAATGTTCAAATAGCAAGTTTCACCCGTAAGTTTATGATTGTAATCGCCAGTTAAAACGTCCCACATTATTAATTTATAATTATGTTTAAGTTTATTGTATTGCGATGGCTTAATTTTTCCGTATGGAGGTCTAAAAATTTTATTTTTTATTATAGTTGAAGCATATTCTATATCATTAAAATATTCTTTATTTTCTGTTTTCCATCCGTTTAAATGACTATAGGTATGATTGCCAACAGAGTGACCTTTTTTAATAATGTTCTCGAATAATGTTTTATATCTGTCGATATTTCTTCCTAAACAGAAAAAGGTAGCTTTAATATTATACTTATCTAAAATAGAGAGTACTTTCTCTGTAATTCCTTCTGTTGGGCCATCATCAAAAGTTAGATAAACTTTATTATTGTTGTTAGGAATATTCCAAACAAAGTTTTTAAATATTTTATCAGAATAGAACGGAGGTTTTACCCAATTCATAAATGTGTGTTTTTAGAATTTATAAAGATATAAAAAAACACTAAAATTTATTATTAATGTTTAGCTAACGCATTTTTTGATAAAAAAAATTTACGAAGCAGATTAGGGGGGATAGAAAAATATCCTATTCGCTATTTATTTGTGATTTTTGTTAAATATGTTTTAGTAGTAAAATAAAATGCCAATGAAATATTAAATTATATACTAAATATTGTATATTTACAATATTAATTACTATATTTACATTATGAAAAGTCGCAAGATATACAATAGAATTTCAGTATTACGTAAAGAAATGTTGATTACACGTAAAGAATTAGCAGAAAAAATTGGTGTTAATTTTCAAACTATTGGTTATTTAGAGCGCGAAGAATATAATCCCAGCTTAGACTTATCTTTTCGTATTTCAGAAGTATTTAATTTACCTCTTGATGTTATTTTTTCTACAGAACCGCTAAGGCCTTTAAGCGAATTATTATTTAAAAATCATTAAACCTATATAATTATGGAACAACAAGAATCGAATAATAAAAAGAAAATTGGTGTAATAGTAACCTTTATTAGCTTAATTGTAACTGTAATAATATTCGAATATTTTAAAATTAATAAAGAAAATAACTATTTTATTGTGATTGAATTATCTGCAATTACTATTTTCTTACTTAGTTTTATTTTTGCATTTGTTAAAACAGGATTATGGAAGTTTACACATAAACCATTAAAAGAATTAGACGAAAGAGAAATTGCTTTAACAAGTAAATCGCTTAGGTATGCTTACAGTATTTTTACAGTAACAGCGCTCATATTCTTGTTAATTTTTGCAATTATGAAGATTCAAATAGATATGGTGTTAGTTGTATCGCTTATTATATTTGCTCATTTGTTACCTGCATCGGTTATTGCTTTGTCGGAAAAGTCGGAAAATAATTATTAACCCAAGTTCAAAATAAATATTTTTTAGACAAATTTTTTCTATATAGGCACTTTCAGAAGTAATCGCTTTTCAAAGACCTTTTAGTTAAAAAGGGATTTTTTTATGATTTTTGAGAGTTTTTTTGATTTAGAATATCCAATTTCTTTATACTTTTTCATTTTTAATTAGGATTAGACGTAGCTATCCCTT
>DAOVTE010000031.1 GCA_030627705.1 Bacteroidales bacterium | reverse complement strand
AATAAAGTTCTCTTCTATCACAAAATATGTAAAATACGATGTATCTATCGCCATTGTATTTGTGTCGTTATCAAAAATATTCGACGTAATTATTTCGTAAGAAGTTTCATTTACAAATCCATTTGCAAAATTTAAATGTACCAAAGAATTATCGGTAGCATCAACAATTGCAGTCTGCGGATTTCCTATTCCATTATTTACTATATAATTAGAAACCATTTGAGCCTGAATTGAATCAATAGTTTCAGAGAATTTTACATCTAACTGATTTTGCGAGATAACGCTAACATTACCTACAGTTGGAGGAATTGTATCGGTAATTATTGCTCCAATATATAAATTATCGAAATATAAAATTCGCACAGTTCCTGGCGAAGAAATATTTGTAGCAATTCCAAAATATGCCGATGTTGTATGTGTATTGTCGTTTCCTGAACCTAATAAAGTTGTTGGCTCTACATCGAAGCCTTCATCAAAAAAGATTTGCCAATCGCCGTTTGGTTCTCTAGTAATTTTTATAGTTCTACCTATTGGTGTAGCGCCATCTATGCTAGTTGGGAAATAAGTTTTGACAACTGTATCGGTTGTATTTCCTGTTTGCTTATACAAAACAAATTGATCTGAAAACCCTCCGTCGTGTTGAAAAAAATATCCATTAAAGTTATGATTCCCATCTTTAAGATTTGCGGTAGTGCTATCATCAGAGATAATAATTATTTTGTAATCGTTTGTTGATGAAACCGACCAATCTTTACCATCGGCAAGATTAAAACGCCACTCTCCATAGGCTTGTGTGCTTTGGGTTGTAATAATTGCATCGCCTGTATTTTGTTTTGAACTTAATACATAAAAATCTGCATTTGCTGATGCGTTTAGCGAACCATCGCCTGTTGTTTGCGGATTTGATATTTCGAATTTACTTAATTCGCCATACCATGTTGGATTTGTGTTTAATTCTGAATCTGAGAAATTATCTATAACCTGAGATTTTACTGTAAATGGTGTTAAAAAGAATGCTAATATTATTATTGTTAAAAAGATTCTCATTTTCTAAAATATTTATGCCAAATTAATTAATTTTCTTTAAAGGTTTGCTATATAGCAAAAAAAAGCAACTCTAGAAGAGTTGCTTTTTTATTGCCAATATATTCTATTTGTAATTACTTAGCATAATTTACAGATCTAGTTTCTCTTATTACAGTAATTTTTATTTGACCAGGATATGTCATTTCATTTTGAATCTTTTGAGCAATTTCAAAAGACATTACTTCTGCAGATTTATCATCAACATTCTCGCTACCAACAATTACACGTAGTTCTCTACCTGCTTGTATTGCATAAGTTTTAAGTACACCTGGGTATGATAATGCTAATGCTTCTAGGTCTTTTAATCGTTTAATGTATGATTCTGCGATTTCTCTTCTTGCACCAGGTCTAGCTCCCGAAATGGCATCACATACTTGAACAATAGGAGATAGCAGGGAAGTCATTTCAACTTCGTCGTGATGCGATCCTATCGCATTACAAACTTCTGGTTTTTCTTTATACTTTTCTGCTAATTTCATTCCGTATATTGCGTGAGGTAATTCTGCTTCTTCATCAGAAACTTTACCTAAATCGTGTAGTAGTCCGGCTCTTTTTGCAAGTTTTGGATTTAAGCCTAATTCGCTTGCCATAATTGCACATAAGTTTGCTGTTTCTCTAGAGTGTTGAAGTAGATTTTGTCCATAAGAAGAACGATATCTCATTCTACCAACCATTCTAATAAGTTCAGGATGCAAGCCATGTATTCCTAAATCTATAGTTGTTCGTTTACCTATTTCAATAATTTCTTCTTCTATTTGCTTTTTAGTTTTATTTACTACTTCTTCTATTCTAGCTGGGTGAATTCTACCATCAGTTACTAACTGGTGTAAAGCTAGTCTTGCAATTTCTCTTCTTACAGGATCGAAACCTGATAGAATTATAGCTTCTGGAGTATCATCTACAATAATCTCTATTCCGGTTGCTGCTTCTAATGCTCTAATATTTCGGCCTTCTCTACCAATAATTCTACCTTTTATTTCGTCGCTTTCTATATTGAATATGGTTACCGAATTTTCTATTGATGTTTCTGTTCCAACACGTTGAATAGTTTCAATAATTATTCTTTTAGCTTCTTTGTTTGCAGTTAGCTTAGCTTCGTCCATAATTTCGTTTATGTACGACATAGACTCTGTCTTGGCTTCTGCTTTTAAAGATTCTACAAGTTGAGATTTAGCATCAATTGCAGATAGCCCAGATATTTGCTCTAATTGAGAAACTTGTTGTCTGTGTTGTTTTTCTAAAGTTTCGTTTTTAGTTTCTACTAATTGTAATTGATTCTTTAGGCTTTCTCTTATTGTGTCGTTTTCTTTTTTCTTACGATTAAGGTCCTCAATTCTTTGCGAAATTGAATGCTCTTTTTGTTTTATTCTATTTTCGCCTTGCGATATTCTATTATTTTTTTCGTTAATGTGTTTTTCGTGTTCAGATTTTAACTGCAAGAACCTTTCTTTTGCTTGAAGCATTTTATCTTTTTTTACAACATCTGCCTTAGACTCTGCTTCGTCTATTATTGTATTCTTTTTTTTGCTAAGTGCAGTGTTCCATAAAATGTATGAAACTACTATTCCTATAATAAATGCTATTATCCCAATAATTATTATTTCCATGATTTATTAATTTTTATTAAAAAAAAACCCGTAAAGTTCTTTAAGTATGTCGAAAAAACCCAATTCGACACTGATGGAGCCGCCAGTTATTTCTCACTTCCACTGTTCTGTTTCCAGAAACCCTAAGGTTGAGGTCTGTTTTACGTAACTATGAGCTATTGCTCCAATTTAATAAATGTTGATTTTCCAACAATTTTTAAAGAACTAATACGGGCGTATTATAATTTATATTTTAAAGAACGTCTTTTTTATTATTTTTAATAAATTCGTCTAAATCGATATTTAATAACTTTATCTCATCTATTAACGGAAACAAGTCCTGTTTTGTTTCATTTTTTATGAGTTGAGTTACAAAATGCAAAGATGCCATTGCTAAATAATCTTGCGTATCGTTATCTTTATTAAATTTATTTTTATATTCTAAAACAATGTTGTTTATTTTTTCCACTGCTTTTCTTACTAATTCTTCTTCATTTATAAGAATATTTAATGGATAAACTCTATCAGCAACATTTACATTTATTCTTTGCTTATTATCCATTATATTACTTGTTTAAAAGAGATATACAATTGTCTACTTCCCGTACTATTTTGTTAATTTTAACCTTTGTTTGCTGCAAATCTTTAGTATTAGCATTAATTACTTTTGCTAATTTTAAATTTTTATAGCTTTCTTCTAATTCTTTATATTTTTCTTCTTTCTCGTTTAATTCTTCAATTAATGTAATATTATTTGATTGTAAACTTAGCAATTTTTTTTCTGAGTTTGTGTATAACAAGATAATTTGAGTTATTTTGTCTTTTAATTCATCAATTATTTTGTCATATTCGTTACTCATATAAATACAAAAATAATATACAATTTACATTTATCTATATAAATGCATAAAATTTTTTGTTGTATTCTGGATATTTATTTTTTTATTGATATTTAAAATTTAAATTGTGAACTATTATACATTTTGCTTTTTGCTTCTAAATATTAATAAATTGTAAATAATTCTTGTTTAAACTCTTGTGCTTTTTTCAAAGAATTTTTCTATCGTAATATTTGGGAATATTGGATTAATGACCAATTGAATTATTGATAAAATGATATTAAAAAGGCATTTTCTTGTTGAATTTTCTTATTTTTTTATTTTGTTTTTAACAATAAATGCTCAATTATCCTGTTAATTAGAGTGTTGTAATGTTAATTAAATTAAACGAAATATATTTATAAAATCAATATTTTTTATAGATTTGCAGCCTAAATAAATTTATTAAATAATTTATAGTTATGTATTGGACATTAGAATTAGCATCTAAACTAGAAGATGCGCCTTGGCCAGCAGCAAAAGATGAACTAATTGATTTTGCGATAAGATCAGGAGCACCGTTGGAAGTAGTAGAAAATCTACAAGAAATAGAAGATGATGGAGACGTATATGAATCTATTGAAGATATTTGGCCAGATTATCCAAGTAAGGATGATTTCTTTTTTAACGAGGAAGAATATTAAAAAAAAAGAGGCAAATTTATAAAAATTGCCTCTTTTTTTAATTTGAATAATTAGTTATTTAACAATTGTCATTTCATCGATTAGATTTTTTGCACCAGCATATTTTTCAATAATAAATAATGTGTATCTAATATCAACATTTATACATTTTTGCAGTTTGTCTTCAAATGCTATGTCGCCGCTCATTGCTTCCCAGTTACCATCGAAAGCTGTACCAATAAGTTCACCATTTCCGTTAATTACTCCGCTTCCAGAATTACCACCTGTTATGTCGTTGTTTGTAGTAAAACAAACTGGCATTACACCATTGTTGCCATATCTTCCGTAATCTTTAGTTCTGTATAATTCTTTAAGTTTCGCAGGAACAGTAAATTCGTCAACTGTTGTATCTTCCTTTTCAATAATTCCTTTTAAAGTTGTATAGTAATTATAGTGAACGGCATCAGCAGGTATATAATCACCAACATTACCATAAGTTAATCTAATAGTGGAATTTGCATCAGGATAAAAGTTTTTACTTGTTTGCATTTGCATTAAACCATCAACAAATAATCTATTTCCTTTGTCAAAATCAATATTTGAACCGCTTTGTATTTTAAAATATTGTTGAAGCACTTCTTTGTTTAATTTATAAGCAGGGTCTTTCTCTATTGCTTTTAATGATGGTTTTTCTAAAAATGCATTAAATTTTTCTTTACTAGCATAAAAAGATTTATTATAAACATAGTCTGCATATTTATTAAAATCGCCTTTATATTTTTTCTCTATTGTTGTGAAAATTGGAAGGTGATCTTCTTTAGGTACATTATTATAATACATTTCTAATAATGCAGCAAATATTTTTTTATCTGTCTCAAAATTATAATCTTTAAAATGCTTATCTCCACTTTCTTTTAATGAAGAAATTAAGTCATTAATAAGTTCTTTATTATCAGGAGTATTTGTTAAAGCACCTTTTAATTTATTAGTTTGGTATGGAAACATTACAATCTCGCCTCCCTGAAAAAGACCTTCAAATAAATATGTTCTTGTTAATGCTTTAGCTTTATTATCTACATAATATTTTTCAATAAGACTTAAAGCATCGCCATATTTAGCTTTTCTAGTTTCGTTTGCATTTGCCCATTTGTTGTATTGATTTTCAAGTTCTTTTTTCTTTTCGTAAATATGATTGCTTTTTAATCCTTTGCTTTGCCCAATAAAATATTTCCAGTAATTTGCTGTTTGAGCATATTTAGCAGAATATTGAATTTTAATTGCTCTACTAGAACTCATATACTCACGCATAATTTCTAGTTTTTTAGCTCTAATTTTTACTGTGGATGGGTTTGTAATATCTAAAGCTTGTTCAATACCATACGATGTTAAGTATCTTTCGGTAGATCCAGGGAAACCCATTACCATTGCAAAATCATCTTTCTTAACACCTTTTATAGATATAGGTAAATGATGTAATGCTTCATAAGCAATATTTTCTTTAGAAAATTTTGCTGGTTTTCCATCTTTGTCAGAATAAATTCTAAAGATAGAGAAATCTCCAGTATGACGTGGCCACATCCAGTTATCTGTATCGCCACCAAATTTACCAATTGATGAAGGTGGAGCTCCAACTAAACGTATATCTTTAAAAGTTTCGTAATAGAATAAAAAGAATTGATTTCCTTCAAACATAGATTTCACAGAAGTTCCGTACTCAGAGTCTTCCTTTGCTTTTTTCTGTACTTCTTTCATTGCTTTTTTAATAGCAGCAACTCTGTCAGCTTCGGGCATATCGTCTTTAATATCTGCAAGAACTCTAGCAGTAACATCTTCCATTTTTACAAGTCTAGACATCATCATACCTTCGTTTGTTAATTCTTGGTCTTTACTCATTGCCCAAAAACCATCTTTTAGATAATCGTGCTCTACTGTACTATGTGCTTGAATTTTGCCATAACCGCAATGGTGATTTGTTAATACTAAACCTTGCGATGATATTATTTCACCCGAACAAAAGAATCTAAATGGAGCCCCTTCGCTAGATAAACCTACAATAGCATCTTTTACACTAGAATTATTAATATTGTATATATCCTCAGGTGTAAGTTTTAAACCTTGAGCTTTCATTTGCTCATAGTTTTTACCAATTAATGATAAAAGCCACATGCCTTCATCTGCTTTAGAATTAATGTTAAAAATAAACACAAAACTAAAGATTGCAATAAATGTTTTTTTAATCATAATAATTTATATTAATTTTTTTAATCGTCCCTAAGACGTATTAGGTACTTTTTTTGTTACACAAAATTAAAAATAAATTCATCTTAATTTAGTGTTTCAAAATATTTTTTTTTGTAAAAATGTTAAAAATCACAAGAGTTTTAATATTTTTACGGGAAATTTAGTTCAACTAACTAATCAAAAAATAAATATATTATGAAAAAACATTTGATTTTTATTATCCTTTTAAGTCTTTCATTTAATTTTATAGGTGCACAAACATTAGAAACTACTGAGTGGGGAATAGCTACAGAGTTACCTAAATTTAATGTGTATCAAAAAATTATTGGAGGAAATGATGACGGTATTTACGCATTAAGAACAGAAAATAATGATTTTTATCTTGATTTTATTTCTAGCTTAACCTTAACGGTAGATATTAAGAGTCCATTGCTTTTGCCTAGTGTAGGTAGTTTGCAAACAAAATACGAAGAAATATTCTTTTTAGATAATAAGATAATACTTTTTACTTCTGTAGTAAATAAGATGCTAGGAAAAAAACTTATGTATATTATGTATGTAAATTCTGATGGTACTTTAAAGAATAAACCTAAAAAAGTTGCAGAATTATCTGTTTCTAATGCTCCTGAAGATGATTTTGAGTTTATGATGTCACCTGATGAGAAAAATATTTATTTGTATTATCACACATCGTTTAAAGAGTATAATGATGAGCCTTTTACGTTTAAAGCATTTAATTCTAGTTTACAGGAAATTTCTTCTGTCGAGGTAACTATACCATTAAAAGAAAGAGGTATAGAAATTACAAAATATGAAGTTGGAAAAAGCGGAAACATTTACATGATGGCTAAAGCTAAACAAAAAGTTACCAAAAGAAGTAGATCTAAAGGTGATGTCTTTGATTATGTAGCATTAGCCTATGATGTAAAATCTAAATTAGTTAGAGATTTTACAATTAAGTTGCCTAAAGTTTATCCTGCAAATGCAACTTTTGGTTTAGATGCAGAAGAAAATATTGTAGTTATGGGTTTTACAAAGATGAAAACTTCTAGAGTTGTTGGTCAAACAATAGGGGCGTTTTATAGAAAATTTAATCCAAGAATAAATAAAGAAATACTTATAAATCCTAAATTTTCTATGTTTAAATTTGATAGAGCTGCACCAGCAGAATTTATGGAAGAAAGAAATGGATTGACCTCTGAGCAACAATATAGCTACGGTTTGTTAGATATTGCATTTTTGGCTAATGGAACTGTTGTCCTCATATCTGAACAACAGTACCAATCGTTTAGGCCTATTATTGATCCTAATACAAAATCAACTACCATTATGACATATTATAATTTTAATGATATATTCACAATAGGGATAAATAAAAAAGGTAAAATGGAATGGGTGAAACGTATACCTAAAAATCATAATAGTTTTGATGATAAAGGCTACTATCATTCGTTCTCACATTTCGTTATGGATAATAAAATTAAATATTTTTTAAACGACGTATCTAAAAACAAAAAAGGAATTCCTACAAGTAAAATTAAGACATTAAAAAATGTTCCTGGTAAAGCACCTAAAGGGCAGGCTTTTGTAATTACATCGTATACAGACGGTAGTTATGAAAAAGACCCTATGTTTTTAAAGAAAAATGCAAAAATTACAATCGTTCCTAAGTTAGTAACGAGAGTAGGTGAATCATATTATTTTTACGGACAGCAGAAAAATAAATATAGATTTGGTAAATTTATTGTTGAATAAATAAGAACTTTTAAAATTTAAAACCTATCATTTTTTTGATAGGTTTTTGTGTAAATAAGCTGCAGTGAAATTAAGTTCGTATAATAAGATAAATATTATCTTTTTATTGATAATATTATTAGTGATATTTTACTCTGCTATTTATACGGCCGATGAAGGAAATCATTTTATAAAATCGGCCTGCACAGTAAAACCTTGTGCAAGCACTGGTTTATCTAGAGCTTTTTCAGAGATAATAAGACTAAATTTTGAAAGTGCATTAACATTTAACAGAAACTCTTTAAGCGTATTCTTATTTTTTGCAATTCAATTCTTATTAAGAATATTAGCAATAATCTTAATTAATAAACAAGTAGTAAAAATAAATAGGTTAATTATTATGGATTCTACAGTTTCTATTATCTTATATATTATTACTTTTAGAGGAATTATTTTTAATATTTAATTTTATCAAATGAAACTTATTTTAATAGTAATATTTACAACAATATTGTCGTGTCATAATAATATTATCGAAATTGAGAATATAGAAACGTCTGAAGATACAACAAAAACTGTATTGGATAATAATTCTAATCTAACAAGAGAATATTATCTAAATGGGAATGTGAAAATTATAGGAGAAACACTAAATGGCAACCGTGAAGGAGAGTGGATATATTATTTTGAGAATGGAAAAGTATGGAGTAAAGGAGCTTATATAAATAATCTAAGTAATGGTAAATTTACAATCTTCGACGAAGATGGTATTCTTTTTATGGAATCGTTCTATGATATGGGGAAAAAGACAAAAGAAATATATTATAAAAATGGAAAATTTTATCAGGAAGTAACTCTTGATTAATCCTCATTAATTACATAATAAATACCAACATTGCCATAATTTAAACCAAGCAACTTATTTGTAAGAATCTCTATTTTGTAAGTGTTAGAACCAATTTTAAGATATTTGTAATCATCAACAAACTCCCAGTCAGAATAATATTTTATAGAATCATTCTCTAAAGTAATTTCATAAGTTCCATTATCTAGAAACTTATATGTAGAATTAGGTATTTCTATCGAGGTGTTTGAAATGTAATCAACGTATGAATTCATTTTCCATTCGTTTTCTGTTAATTTATCTTCCATGCTTTTCAAGCTTATGTAGTTTTTAGTACAAGAAGAAAAAATGGAAATAACTGCTATTATAATAAGAGTTCTCATTTATAGTATTTCGTTTAAATTAAATGTTTTGTCAAGTTTTACACCTTTTTCTGTGTTTTTTAAAGTGCAACATTCGTTGTATATATCGTGCTCAAAGAATAGCACATAGTTATTATCTACAGCTTCTTTAAAGAATGTTTTTTTATCTTCTAAGGTAATTAATGGTCTAGTATCATACGCCATTACCCAAGGTAAAGGAATATGTGCTGTCGATGGTAATAAGTCACCCATATATACAATAGTTCTGTTTTTATACTTTATAAACGGAATAATCTGTCCATCAGTATGTCCGTTAAACAATTTTACAGATAAATTTGGGTAAATATTTGTATCTTTATCAATAAACTCAATTTTATCTTTTATTGGTAATATATTTTCTTTTAAGAAAGATGCTTTTTCTCTATTGTTGGGTTCTGTAGCCCATAGCCATTGCTGTTTACTTACCCAAAATTTAGCATTCTTAAAAGCTGGAACAAGTTCATTATTTTCATTATATTGTACACTTCCACCACAATGGTCAAAATGCAAATGAGTTAAAACAACATCAGTAATATCATCAAAAGTAATATTGTGTTTGGCTAATGATTTTTCTAAAGTATCGTTGCCGTTAAGGTAATAATATCCAAAAAACTTTTCATTTTGTTTAGTTCCCATTCCATTATCAATTAGAATTTTTCTATCTCCATCTTCAATAACTAAACAACGCAAAGCCCAATTACACATATTGTTTTCGTCAGCAGGATATTTTTTCTGCCATATAGATTTAGGAACAACACCAAACATGGCACCACCATCTAATTTAAAATTGCCTGCATTAACTGGATATAATTTCATCTATATTATAATTATTTTTGTAATTTTGAAACGTAAAGTTAAAAATATTTATCAAACTTCATTGATTTAAAACCTTTCAGTTTTTTAACAATAAAACTCAAAACTATGAAAATACATTTAATTGCAATTGGCGGTAGTGCAATGCATAATATGGCAATTGCGTTACATAAAAAAGGTTTTGAGGTTAGCGGCTCTGATGATGAAATTTTTGAGCCATCAAAAAGCAGGCTAGATAAATATGGAATTCTACCTAAAAACGGATGGAATGTAAATAATATTTCAAAAGATATAGATGTCATTATCCTTGGAATGCATGCCAGAATTGATAATCCTGAACTTTTAAAAGCACAAGAAATAGGACTCAGAATTTATTCTTATCCAGAATATATTTATGAACAATGCAAAGATAAAACTAGAATTGTAATAGGTGGAAGTCACGGGAAAACAACAATCACATCTATTATAATGCATGTTTTAAAACAAAATAATATTGATTTTGATTATATGGTTGGGGCACAAATAGAAGGCTTTGATACTATGGTTAAACTCACAAAAAAAGCAAAATATATTATTATTGAGGGAGATGAGTATTTGTCGTCACCAATAGATATGCGACCAAAATTTCATTTGTACAAACCTCATATTGCACTTTTGAGTGGAATAGCTTGGGATCATATAAATGTATTTCCGACGTTTGAAAATTACGTTTCGCAGTTTGAAATTTTTGTTAATATGATTGAGAAAGATGGAACCCTAATTTATTTCGATAGTGATAAAGAAATTATTGATATTGTAAATAAATTAAAATTAGAAATTGAATTCATTGCTTATAACTCGCACAATCATAAAAACATTGACGGAATTACATATTTGCAGAATGAAAATGCAGATTATAAAATGAAAGTTTTTGGCGAACATAATATGCAAAATATTAGTGGGGCAAAATATGTTTGTAATAAAATAGGAGTTGCTGATACAGATTTTTATAAATCTATGATGAATTTTTCTGGTGCAGCAAAAAGACTACAGCTACTGGGTAAAAATAATAATACTGATATATTTCTAGATTTTGCACATTCGCCATCTAAACTTAAAGCTACAACAAAAGCAGTAAGCAGTCAATACGAAAATAGAAAACTAATTGCTTGTATGGAACTACACACTTTTAGTAGCTTAAAAGAAGATTTTCTGCCTCAATACAAAAACACTATGAAATATGCAGAGCAAGCATTAGTGTATTTTAATCCACATACATTAAAACATAAAAAACTTAAGCCAATTACCAAAGAACAAGTAAAACAAGCATTTGCATCTGATAATGTAACTGTTTTCGATAATTCTGATACTTTACAAAGCGTATTAAAATCTATAAATTGGAGAGAAAAAAATTTGTTATTTATGAGCTCTGGTAATTTCTCTGGTATAGATTTTAAAACATTTACAGAGGAGATTCTGGGATAATTTTAAGTAAATTTATAAAAGTTGTACGTGTGCACTGCTTTTTAATTATGTTTATAAATCTACTAGCTTATCTTCAATAACTGTAGCTTATCTATAATCATTATAAATAACAATGAGTTCCGCTTTGGTTTTTACTTACCATCATTTGATTATACATGTTGTTATTAAGGTAAGTGTGATAAAAATTATACCTAAAGGTATTGTAGACCAATATATCTTTTATTATCTTTATCAAATCAAGGAAAATAGATTATAAATAAAAATTCTATTATGAGTTTAAGCAGACGAGATTTTATAAAGAGTTCAGCGGTAGCATCGGTAGCTGCTGCAATTGGAATGAGTTTACCAAAAAGTTTAAAAGCTTCCCCAACTGTTGCCGAAGAAAAATGGAGATGGGACAAATCTGTATGTAGATTTTGTGGAACAGGTTGTGGTATTATGATAGCAACTAAAAACGATAGAATTGTTGCAGTAAAAGGTGATCCTGCAGCTCCTGTAAATAGAGGATTGAACTGTATTAAAGGTTACTTTAATGCAAAAATAATGTATGGAGAAGATAGACTAAAAACTCCGTTAATGAGATTAGATACTGAAGGCAATTTTAGTAAATCAGGAAAATTTAAACCTGTTTCTTGGAAGAAAGCTTTCGACGAAATGGAGCTTCAAATAAAAAAATCGTTTAAAGAATTAGGACCAACAGGTATTGGTATTTTTGGATCAGGACAATATACTGTTCAAGAAGGATATGCTGCTGTAAAATTAATGAAAGCTGGTTTCCGTTCAAACAATATCGATCCAAATGCGCGTCATTGTATGGCTTCTGCTGTAGCTGGGTTTATTCAAACTTATGGTATAGACGAACCTGCTGGTTGTTATGACGATATTGAATTAACTGATACCATAATTTCTTGGGGAGCAAATATGTCAGAGATGCATCCAATTCTATGGTCTAGAGTTACTGATAGAAAACTAACAAACCCAGATAAAGTGAAAGTAGTAAATATGTCTACTTATACAAATAGAACATCAGATTTGGCTGATACAGAAATTATTTTCCGACCACAAACAGATTTAGCACTTTGGAATTATATAGCTAGAGAAATTGTATATAATAATCCAAAATCAATAGATTGGGAATTTGTTAAGAAATACACAATATTTGCTACTGGCTTTGCCGATATAGGATATGGAATGCGTACACCAGAACACGAAAAATTTACAGAAAAAGAAAGAGAAACCGTAAAACATCAAGTATCTAAGAAATTATCTAAAGCAGAAGGAGTTTCGTTAGCTTATTTAGGCTATAAAGAAGGCGATACAATGGAAATGAAGAATGCTAAAGCAGCAGGAAAACATTGGGCAATTTCTTTCGAAGAATTTAAAAAAGCATTAGATCCATATACATTAGACTACGTTGCAGAAGTTTCTAAAGGCGATCCAGACGAAAGCATAGAAGATTACAAAGTAAAATTACAAGAGCTTGCTAACTTATATATAGATAAATCTCGTAAAGTTGTTTCTTTCTGGACAATGGGAATGAATCAGCACACACGTGGAACTTGGGTTAATGAGCAAGCATATATGGTTCATTTCTTATTAGGAAAACAAGCAAAACCAGGAAATGGAGCATTTTCGTTAACTGGTCAGCCATCAGCTTGTGGAACAGCTCGTGAAGTTGGAACATTTGCTCACCGTTTACCTGCCGATATGGTAGTTAAAAATCCTAAGCACAGAGCAATCTCAGAAAAAATTTGGAAACTCCCAGAAGGAACATTAAATCCAAAAGTAGGTGCTCATGTAATGAAAATTCACAGAGATGTAGAAGATGGAAAAATTAAATTTATTTGGGTACAAGTAAATAATCCATATCAAAATACTGCAAACGCAAATCACTGGATTCGTTCGGCTAGAAAAGCAGATAATTTTATTGTAGTTTCTGATGGATATCCAGGAATATCAGCAAAAGTGGCAGATTTAGTTCTTCCATCAGCAATGATTTACGAAAAATGGGGAGCATACGGAAATGCAGAACGCAGAACTCAACATTGGAAACAGCAAGTTACACCAGTTGGCGATTCTATGCCAGATGTATGGCAAATAGTAGAATTATCTAAACGATTTAAAATTCGTGATGTTTGGGGAGCTCAAGATATCCCAGGTTTAGAAGGTGGTTTGCCAGATGTTACTACAAAAGTTGCGGATTTAGGTTACAATCCAAATACAACTTTGTACGATGTATTATTTGCAAATAAAGAAGCGAAATCATATTCTTGGCCAGACCCAATAGGCGATGGTTTTGCAAATACAGAAGCCGAAGCAGACAAACGAAAAGTTGAAGGTGAAGATGGACAAGTGTGGAAAGGTTATGGATTCTTTATCCAAAAATATTTATGGGAAGAGTACCGTAAATTTGGTGAAGGTCACGCTCACGATTATGCCGATTTCGATACATATCATAAAGTACGTGGTTTAAAATGGCCAGTTGTTGATGGAAAAGAAACACAATGGCGTTTTAATTCAAAATACGATCCTTATGCTAAAAAAGCAGGAGTTGGAGATTTTGCATTCTACGGAAAAGCGCTTAAAGAAATTCCACAAGGAACTTTAACAGGTCCAGATGCTTCAAAAGATAAAATTAAATTACCAAATAAAGCTAAAATTTTCTTCCGTCCGTTTATGGATTCACCAGAAGTACCTAGCAAAGAATACCCATTCTGGTTATCTACAGGTAGAGTATTAGAGCATTGGCATTCTGGAACAATGACAATGAGAGTTCCAGAGCTTTACAGAGCTGTACCAGAAGCATTGTGCTATATGCACGCAAAAGATGCAGAAACAAATGGGATGAAACAAGGCGATTTAGTTTGGATAGAATCTCGTAGAGGAAAAGTAAAAGCTCACATAGATACTAGAGGAAGAAATAGAGTTCCAAGAGGATTAGTTTATGTGCCTTGGTTCGACGAGAAAGTATTTATAAACAAAGTATGTTTAGATGCAACTTGTCCTATCTCTAAACAAACCGACTTTAAAAAAGCAGCAGTAAAAGTTTACAAAGCTTAATTTAGTTATACAGTTTATAAAGTTGAAAGTTAAATGTTGGCTTATGACCACAATAACTTTCAAACTTTCAAACGTTTTAACTTTTAACTAAAAAGAATGTCAGAAGAAGAAAAAAATACAACTTCACGTAGAGATGCAATACGAACAATGTTTCAAGGAGCAGGTTATGTAGCGCTTGGAGGCTTAATGTGGGGTGGTTATCTGGAGGAATCTAAAGGAGCAGAATTAGCTCTTCGTCCTCCTGGTGCTATTTCCGAAGATAAGTTTATAAAGGCTTGTATTAAGTGCGGAGTTTGTGTAGAAGTTTGTCCTTACGATACTTTAAAACTAGCAACTCCTGCCGAAGATTTAGTTGTTGGCACACCATATTTTAAACCCAGAGATATTCCTTGCTATATGTGTACCGATATTCCTTGCGTTCCCGTCTGTCCGACAGGAGCATTAGATATTAAATCTTTATCAATAATTAAGGAGGAAAAATCTATTTTAGATATTAATAAATCTAAAATGGGTTTAGCAGTTGTAAATAAGGAAACGTGTATTGCTTTTTGGGGAGTACAGTGCGACGCTTGTTATAGAGCTTGTCCATTAATGGATGAAGCAATTTCAATAGAGTACGAGAAAAATGAACGAACAGGAAAACACGCATTTCTAAAACCAGTTGTACATGCAGATGTTTGTACAGGTTGTGGATTATGCGAACATGCTTGTGTAACAGATGTTCCTGCAATAAAAACCCTGCCAATAGCAATAGCAATGGGCGAAGTGGGGGCGCATTACATAAAAGGCTGGGACAAAGACGACGAACAAAGACTAAATAATAGCGAAGATGTAGAAGATAATGGCGATAGCGAATCGGCAATAGATTATTTAAACGATGCAGACGATTTATTTAATGATTAAGAATAACAAATATTTAATACTAAGACGAGTAATTCAGCTAACAATCTTATTCCTTTTTGTAGGAGGAAGTCATTTTGGGTGGAATATACTTATGGGTAATTATAGCTCTGCTTTGGTGTTGGATAGTTTTGTTTTGTCTGATCCTTATGCTGTATTACAAATGCTATTTACAGGATATATTCCTGTAATTGATGTAATTATAGGGGCTGTAATAGTTCTATTATTTTATGCAATTTTAGGAGGAAGAATATTTTGCTCTTGGGTATGTCCGTTAAATATTATTACAGACTTTGCTTCGTTCACACGAAAAAAGTTAAATATCAAGCCATTAATTAAGACAAATAAATCTAGCCGAAAGGTAAGGTATTATGTAATGGGTTTAGGTTTAGTTTTATCAACAATATTTGGAATAGCAGCTTTCGAGATAATTAATCCAATATCTATGTTATATAGAGGGGTAATTTTTGCTTTCGGATTTGGTTTAGGTGCTGTAATTATTATTTTTCTTTTCGACTTACTTATATTAGATTACGGATGGTGTGGAAATGTATGTCCAGTTGGAGCATTTTATTCCATTACTGGTAAATTAAGAATATTAAAAGTGCATCACGAAAAAGACAATTGCACGCTTTGTATGAAGTGTAAAGTTGTTTGTCCAGAAATACACGTATTAGAAATAATAGGAAAATCAACAGGTAAAATAAAATCATCAGAATGTACAGATTGTGCTAGATGCATAGATGTATGCGATGACAATGCTTTAAAATTTAAATTTTTAAAATAGATAATATGATGTTTAAAAATGTATTTGCAATAGCAGTAGCTGCTACAATTTTTATGACTTCTTGCGGAAGTGATGAAGCTAACGTTAGTGTTGAAAAAATTAATTCAACAGGCGAAACAGAATTAGGTTTAATAAAATCTACATTAACAGATGATGAGGCTAATTTATTAGGTAATATGCCAGAATATAGTGCGGCTGCACCAGGTACAGCAGAAAAGATTGAACGTGCTTTCGAGAATGCTCCACCTATGATTCCACATATGACAACAGGATTTTTCCCAATTACTATAGACAATAATATTTGTTTAACTTGTCATATGCCAGATAAAGCAGAGGCTGTAAAGGCAGTTCCTTTACCACAATCTCACTTTACAAATTTAAGACCTGAGGTTATTAAAGTAGGTGGTTTATATAAGGTAAATGCTAAAGAAGGCGAAGTTACAAAAAAGGATATGGGAGGAAAATTAAACTCAGCATATTTTAATTGTTCACAGTGCCATGTGCCGCAAGCAAATGTTACAGTTGATATAAAAAACACTTTCGAGAGAGTATTTAGAGATAAGGAGTCGGGAAGTAAATCTAATTTAGTTGATCAAATTACAGAGGGAATTTAATTTAAGATGCTTAATATCTATTTTATATCAATTCTGTTTTTTGTAGGTTTAAATACTTACGCAATTGAGCATAAGTATTCTATAAATACCGATGGAAATGTAACTGATATGTTGTTCGAGAATGAAATGCTCTATTTTTCTACAGATAATAGCAGTATTTCATTTTTTAATACTAAGTCGAAAAAAATAGATAATAAAATAGAAATTCCTTTTATCGAAGATTTTATGGGAGATAAAATCCCAGCTAAAGTTTACGATATTGATAAAATATCAGGTAAAGAATCTATTATCGCTGCTACACAAGGTAAACACGGATTTTCGAATATTTATTTATATTCTGATAAAAAACTAAAAAAAGTTATTGTTGATGATATTGATAAACTGATGATTAAAAAACTTTTTTTTATTAACGAATCAACTATTGTGCTTGGCTTATTAAGCAACGAAATATTTGTTTACGACATAGTAAAGAGTAAGTTTGTTCATAAGATAAAATTAAGTTCTTATACATTTTCAGACTTTGCAATAAATAAAGCAAAAACACAATTAGTAAGTACCAACGAGAGTGGGGAAGTGCATATTATTAATCTCGTAACAGGGAAATTAATAAAATCATTATCAGGAAATAATGTAGATAACATTTATCAAATAGATTATAAAACCAATACAATAGCTTGCGCAGGACAAGATAGAAGACTATCAATTTATAATTTGTATACAAAAAGTTCTTATTATGTAAATAGTGATTTTTTAATCTACAGTGTAGGATTAAGTCCATCAGGCAAATACGTTGGGTATTCTGCTAACGAGAATAATGAAATTCAAATTTTAGATACCAAAACAAGAAAAAAGAAACTGCTATTAAAATCACATAATAGTACAATAACAAAAATATTATTTATTAAAGAAAATAAGCTGTTTACATCAGCCGAAGAAAATGTAATTTACTATTGGGATATTGCAAAACCTAAAAACTAGTTATAAAGTTACAAGTTAAAGGTTACAAGTATCAAATTAATGTAGGTAATTAATATCTAAAATATTACATAAGTTCTAAATGAAAAGTATGTATATAAAAACTTTCAACTTTAAAACTTTATAAACTT
>DAOVTE010000072.1 GCA_030627705.1 Bacteroidales bacterium | reverse complement strand
TAAGAGATTATTATTTTAGAAATTATTTTTGAAAGTCTTATCTAATTGTAGTTTTAATCGCAGGGCGATAGCCCAATGGGTTTAATTACTCAACGCCTTGCGTCGAATAAAAAAATAATTCCTATTTGATACCTCGTACCGGGTCTAGGTAGTTTATTGGGTTTTCATATTACACCCCATACAAGAAGAACCACATACATTAGATGGTAGTTTTTTTCTTCGTGGAATAATATTTATAAGAGATTTATAAATTGCCCAAAATATTATTAAATATGTAAGTGTTTCTTGTATCATAATTTATATAATTAAACTACCTATTTGATAAACAGCAAATGAAATTATCCATGCCATTCCTGTAGAATAAAAAACTAAGAACGCTGCCCATTTCCAACTACCTGTTTCTTTTTTTATTGATGCTACAACTGCAATGCAAGGAAAATATATCAAGACAAAAAGCATCAAGCTAAAAGCTGTAAGTTTAGATTTGCTGCTATTTGGGTTACCGTCTTCGCCAATTTGTGTTTGTAATTTATTTACTAGAGAGTTGTTTTTATCAGTTTCATCTGCTTGATATAGAACACCCATTGTACTAACTACAATTTCTTTGGCAGCAATTCCTGTTAAAATACTTACTGCCATTTTCCAATCGAAACCTAAAGGTTTTAAGACAGGCACAATAAATTGTCCTATTTGTCCAATGTAAGAGTTTTTTTGTCTTTCTGTTTCTTTCTCAAATAAAATCTTTTTTATATCTAAGTTTCGCTCATTACTTGCGATTTCTAACAATAAACTATCACCTACTGTTTCTAAAACATCAGTGTAATTATTTTCAATTATAGTTAATTCTTTATTGTAATCTTTAGATAGTTCAATGTCTCTAGGGAAATATCCTAATGCCCAAATTATTATTGATGCAATAAGAATAATTCCACCCATTTTTTTAAGATATTGCTCTGCTTTGTGCCACATATGAAGTAAAGTAGTTTTTACAGTAGGAATTCTATATGGGGGTAGCTCCATAACAAATGGAACTTCTTCTTTTGCAAAGAATGTTTTTTTAAGAAATTTTGCAGTAATTACTGCTATTACAATACCAATTATATAAATTAAGAAAATAATATTACCTGCATTATCTGGAAAAAATGCTGCTGTTAAAAGTAGATAAACAGGCAATCGTGCACTACACGACATAAATGGATTTATAAGAATTGTAATAATTCTATCAGTACGATTCTCTAGAGTTCGAGTCGCCATAATTGCAGGCACATTACATCCGAAACCCATAATTAATGGAATAAAAGATTTTCCGTGCAATCCAATTTTGTGCATTATTTTATCCATAATAAATGCTGCACGTGCCATATATCCAGTATCTTCCATTATCGATATAAAGAAAAATAGAATAAGAATATTTGGTAAAAAAACAATTACACCGCCAACACCACCAATTACGCCATCAATAAGTAGATCTTTGAGCATACCTGCTGGCATAAAGTTATGAATTAAACCGCCAATTATCCCAACGCCATTATCAATCCATTCCATAGGATATTTACCGAACGAGAATGTTGTTTGAAACATTAGCCAGATAAAGAAAATGAATAATGGGAAACCAAATATTTTATGAGTTAAAAAGGCATCAATAATTGTAGAATTATTAACTTTCTCGAATGTTTTATTAGTAAAAGTCTCTCGTAAAGCTCCATTAATAAAACCGTATTTACTATCTGCAATTACGGTTTCACTTTTGTCTACAAATGCATTTTCTAACTTTTTTATTCTATTGTTTGCTGTTTGAAATATATCGTCTGCATTATTTGCATTAGAAATAATTGTTTTGATATCGATGTCGTTTTCAAGTAGTTTTATTGCAGCAAATCGTGAAGAAATTTTATCTGTTATCCAAAAATTGTCTTCGATTTTTATTTTTTCTTGAATTTTAGAAATACACTTTTCTATTTCTTTACCGTAATTAATGTGTATATGTCTAACTGATTCGTCTTTGTCTTCGTAAACTTCAACTACCTTATCGAACAACTCTTTTATTCCTTTGCTTTTAGATCCAACTGTTGGTATCATTGGTATTCCAATTAATTTACCAAGGGTTTCGTAGTCGAATTTAGAACCTATTTTTTCTATTTCATCATACATATTTAGTGCAATAACAACTTTTATATCCATATCGATAAGTTGAGTTGTTAAAAATAAATTTCGTTCTAAATTTGATGAATCAACTACATTTATTACAATATCTGGAATCTCATCGTAAATATATTTTCTTACGTAAAGTTCTTCAGGAGTATATGCCGATAAAGAATATGTGCCAGGTAAGTCAACAAGGTTTATTTTATAATCGTTGTGATGATAATGAATTTGCTTAGATTCTACAGTTACTCCACTGTAATTCCCAACGTGTTCGTGAGCGCCAGATGCAGCATTATACAAAGTGGTTTTTCCAGAATTAGGGTTACCTACAAATGCAATATTAATAATCTTATCTTTACCTCTTATACTATGTTTTAGTTCGGTGCTATCAATAATACCGTTGTATTCTTTGTGTTTATCTTTATCGTAGTTTTCTAAATATACAACTTCTATTTGCGAAGCTTCTGCTCTTCGTAACGATATATCGTAACCTAATATTTGGTATTCTATAGGATCGTTTAGAGGTGCATTCTTTATTACTTTAACCAGTTTTCCTTTAACAAAACCCATTTCAGTAATACGTTTACGAAACGCTCCGCGTCCACGTACCTTAGTAATTATACAACTTTCGTCTGTTTTAACTTCTGATAATAGCATACTAATATTATTGTATATCAAAAGTATATTAATAATAAGGTTATATCAATACCTATTTGTTGGTATTTGTAGTGATGTTTTATTTATTGGTTACAGTTTAAGTTAAACTAGACTCTTAAGTACATTAATTCAAGAAAAAATATTTTAATTTGAGAAAATAGTTTTTTTCTTACTTACAATATTTATCAAAAGGTTTGTAAAGTTGTTCCAAATATGAGTTTCTATTAGTTGGTTTACAATCTTCTACCGAATCAACAATTTTAGTTGTATATATTAATTTTTCAGCAAATTTAGGTGCTCGTTTTACGCCTTCGCCAATATTAATTAGAACTACATCGCCGTTTTTGATTAAACCTTTTTTAAGTGATTCGAAGAATCCGCCGACTGCAATTGCAGCAGCAGGACCAATTCTTACGCAAGTTTCGTGAGCTATTAGTTTTGCAACATCAACAATTTCGTCTTCGGCAAAAGATATTATTTCACCATTGCTTTTCTTAACTAATGAGGCAATAATAGGAAATGTAGCTGGATTTCCTGTTGCAAGAGTAGGAACTTCTGTTACAGGATTGTCTATTATTGGATATTTATTTTCCCAACCTTGAGGAAATCCATTTTCCTTTGCGGTATCCCAGCCTTGTGTCATAGGGTCACATTTATCTGGCTGTACCATAATGAATCTAGGTAATTCGCTAACTAGATTTAAATCTTTAATATCTTTATGTGCTTTTTCTATTGCAATTGGTCCTGTTCCTCCAGAAAGCGCCTGAATGTAAACTGTTGGATAGTTTTTCATTAGTCTAAGCCATTCGAAAACCATAATTTTTTTTGCTTCGACTCTCATTGGGTCAACATTTCCCCCAGAAAGCAAAACTTTATGTTTCTTTGAATAATCTGCTGCTACGTGTTTTGCTTTTGCATAATCACCTTTTAATCGAAAAACTTTTTGCCCATAAGCATTTATCTCAGCTTCGCTAGCTAATAGTGCATCACTAGGCATAAAAACTGAATTTGTAATATTTGCAATTGCCAAATATCTAGAGTAAGCTGTAGCTATATTTCCAGTGCTTGCAACACAATATTCTTTAATATTATTTTCTTTTAATATGCTTGCTGCAACAGCTGCAGCTACATCTTTAAAAGTTCCCGTTCCTCCATTTAAGTCGTTTCTATATGCATGAACTTCGCACGTAATACCAAATTTATCTTTAGCAAATTTTTCTAAAAATTGCCAATTATCAACAGGAATAGTACCTTCGTTTTGGGTAATAATATTCTCTTTGTTATTTAAGGGTAAGTAATCGAAATAATGCCAAACATTTTCAGCTTTAGAATTTTTTTCTGAGATTAAATCCTTAACTCCAGATATATCTTTAGAATAAGACACTTCTGCTCTTTTACTGCCACATTTAGAGCACTTCTGGTCGTGTTTAAACCATTCTGTAAAATTTTGTATAATATTATTGCAATCGTAACAAACTAGATGAAATTTCTTATTCATTTTTATTTAGTTTATGAATTAATTCATTTATTTCTATATCATTATTAAAATACTCTTTGTATTTAGAATATTTCTCTTTATCTAAATTAAGCGCTTTTTCTAAGTAGTCTTTACTTTGTTCTTTATCATTTAATAAAAAATAGTTTACAGACAAAAGGTATAATGACTCGGCATTGTCGCTAATTTCTTTATTAATATTTTTGAGTAAAGATAATGCTTTATCGTTGTTATTGTTTTTGATATATGCATTTGCTAGCGCTAGTATTATTTCTGTTTGTTCTGGTAAAATTTCATTTGCTTTATTGTAACCAAAAATAGCATCGTCTAAGAAATCTAGTTTTTCGTTTATCTTACCAAGATAGAACCAGTATTCTTGACTTTGTTCGTCTATTGATATTGCTTTTTTCACAAAATACAATCCTTCGAAAAAGTTTTCTTGCAGGTAATTAACTACACCTAATCCAAACCAAGCATCTGAATATTCTTTATCATTAGAAATAACAATTTTATAATATTTAGAAGCGTTTTTGTATTCTTTTATTTCTTCGTATAGTTCTCCTATATAACATAAAACTTTTGAGTCCTTAGGGTTTTTTTCTAAATAATTATTATATGTTTCTATTGCTTTTTCGGTGCTATTAATATCTGCGTATATATTTGCAACAAAAATATATGGTAATAGAAAATCATTATCAATTGCAATTGCAAATTCAAATGCTTCTATTGCTTTTTCGTTGTTATCAAGGTTTTTGTACGAATCACCTAAATAAAACCAAGCATATTTAGAGAAAGAATCTTTATTCAAAAAAAGATTAAAATATTTTGTGCTTTTTTCGAAATTTGAACTTTCATAATAGCAAGATGCTATATCAAATAAAGTATCAATATTATTAGGTGTTAGTTTTAATAACTGTTTGTAATATTTTATTGCAGTTTCGTGTTTAGAATTTTTTTGATGAAATAGAGCAATATTTAAAATTATTTCTTCTTTTTCGTCGTTATCACTATCTTCAATAGCTTTTTCGAAATATTTTTGAGCTGTTCTGTAATTATTTAATTCTGTGAAAGCAGTAGCTTTTAATAAAGAAATATTAGGATTTGTAGTTTCAATTTTTTCTACAAAATTAAGTAACTCTAAAGCATTATGAGCCTGTCCTTTTTCCAATAAAATATGAGCTTTTTTTACCTTAATATCATTTGAGCTTGGGTGCTGGTGTGATGCAATATCCATAGCAGTAATGGCGGAGTTAAGTTTTCTAGATTCAAGATAATAGTCTATAATATCTTCGAATTGATGAACGTCGAAAAAGAAGCTTGCATTTTTGGTAAGCATTTCTTCGTAACGATTTATAATGTTATCAAACTCTTTGTTATCTTGATCTTCGTTAAATAGATTCATTCAATATATTTTGTGCAAATATAATATTTATCTTTTAGTATAATTTTATTATTTGTTTTAATTATTAACAATAATATGATTTGTAAATATTAGATAAACACTTGAAACAAATAGAATTAAGATATTTAGTTATCTACCTAAATACTTTATATTTCGTGCTATTAAGTTAATATCATTAATAATTCTGTAGTCTTTTGCGTAAATCATATTCATTTTTTCTAGTTTACGCTCGTTAAATTTATTAATATTTTTTATTAATAAAGGAGGAAGTATTCCTTTCTTAATTTTAGGAAGAATATTATAATTTACTTGACTATTTGTACAGTATCCTACCCAGGAGTAAGAACCAACAATAACCATTAAAATGTTTTTTATAAAACTAAATGGTTTTTTTACGATAAGTACAAAAAATGGAATCAAAAATAAAAATATTACTGCTGCAATAATATCGATTAATCGTTTGTTTCTTTGATTACTGTCTTTTGCAATAGAATTAAGGTTTATAACATATAAGTCGCCTTGTGTGTTTAAAGAACTGCTTCCAACAATAGAAAGGCTATCTGGCGATGCAATTTTGTAATCAATAACACCTGCTGTGTTTAGAATACTTTGAATAATAGCTTGTGATGATATGTCTTTTGCACAATATATTACTTCATTTATTTTATAAATTCTAATTATTTCGTTTAGTTGATTAATACCTCCAATGAATCCCTTTTTCTTTTTGTTTTCAGGATTTATATACCCAACTATTTCAGATGTAATTTCGCTGCTTTTTATTATATTATCAATTCTTTTTGTTTCTTTTAAACCTCCAATAATTACGATATTTTTTTTCTTTAGTTTTTTAATTTGAAAATTTTTAATACCCGTGAAATGTAATAAATATCTCGATGCTATTAACGAAATAAATGTAGAAGCTGCTCCGAGTAGAATTATTGCTCTAGAAACCCTTAAATCTTCGCCCAGAAGTGAGTAAAAAATAAGAATAATTAATGAGCCTATAATTGTTCCTTTTGCTATTCGTGCAATTCTAATTGGCTTATCATATGCACCTATAAAGAATAATGATGTTATCCAAATAAATATATATGATGGAACAAGAAAAGCAAAAAATAAATCAGGAAAAACGCCTTGTTCGTGAAATTTATATGTTTCCCATAAAGGTTTAATTATTGTAAATCCACTATAAATAAGGATAGAATCAATAGCAGGTAAGAATGCATTTTTTATAAATCGTGAAGATAATTCAAGCAAAGCTTTAAAGTAAATTGCAATATTTATTAGAAGCGAAAATAGTTTAGCATTTTTATTAGAGAAATGCTTTTGTGCAAAAATTATCATTGCTTTATAGAACACAATTACGTAGTTAATACTACCTTTTTTTGTGCTTTCGCCTTTGTAATGTATTATTGTTGTTTCGGGATAATAATAGTTCTTGTATCCACCTTTTGTAATACGGTAAGATAGGTCAATGTCTTCACCATACATAAAAAAAGTTTCATCTAGCATTCCAACTTTATCAAGTACTTTCTTTCGCATTAACATAAACGCTCCAGATAATACTTCTATTTCGTGTGTTTTATTTTTGTCTAAATATCCTAAATGATATCTGTTAATTTTTTTTGATTTTGGAAACAGTTTAGATAAACCAGATAATTTATAAAATGCTACTTCTGGCGATGGTAATCCACGTTTAGATTCAGGTAAAAAATTACCTTTACCATCAATCATTTTTACACCAAGTCCACCTGCATCTAGATTATTATCCATAAAGTCGCATACTTTTACAAAAGTATCTTCCTCTACGAGAGTATCGGGGTTAAGTAGTAAAATGTATTCTCCAACAGCAATTTTTATTGCTTGATTATTCGCAACAGAAAAACCTGTATTAGTTTTGTTTTCTATGAGTTTAACAAAAGGAAATTTTTCCCTAACCATGTTGCAAGATCCATCAACAGAATTATTATCGATAACAAAAACTTCGGTATCTATATTATTAATTGCATTTTTTACAGAGTTTAAGCACTGCTCTAAAAAATATTCTACATTATAGTTTACTATTATTACTGATAATTTCATTATAAAATGGAAAAGTTTTTATGTTAAACGTTTTTTTAAATTACCTATTGTTTCGTGAGCCGTTAAATCTATTTTTATTGGTACAACAGCAACCAAATTATTTGCTAAAGCCCATTCGTCAGACTCTTTGTTGTTGGGTTCTAAATTATGCAATCTTCCTGTTAACCAGTAGTAATTACCACCGTTTGGATCTGTTCTTTTTTCAAATTTTTCGCTCCAATAACCTTTTGTTTGAGTGCAAATTTTTATACCTTTTACATCATTAGTATCAATAAGAGGGAAGTTTACATTCAAGCAAATGCTATCAGGCAAGCCATTTTTAAGAACGTCTTCGAAAATAATTTTAGAATATTTTTTTGCTAGCTCAAAATCGGCATCTTTATCGTGATCTAAAATAGAAAACCCAATAGAAGGAATTCCATAAAAAGAACCTTCCATTGCAGCACCTAATGTTCCCGAATATAAAACTGAAATTGAGGAATTAGAACCGTGATTAATTCCCGAAACAATATAATCTGGTTTTTTATCAAGTATCTGATTTAAAGCAATTTTAATGCTATCGGCAGGAGTTCCTGTACAAGAATAGATTTCTAAATTTTCTTCGCTATGTAGTTTCGTAATTCGCAAATAATTTTTAATTGTAATTGCGTGTGACATTCCCGATTCGCCCTTTTCTGGTGCAACAACAACAACTTTTCCGTATGGTTTTACTACTTCGATTAAAGCAGCAAGACCTTTTGCATGAACTCCGTCGTCGTTAGAAACTAATATTAATGGTTTTTCTGTGTTCAAAGAATATGATTTTTTTAATTGTGATTATTAATAATTACTTACTTTTGTAAGTTTTGTAAAAGTAATACTTTTAGAAAAAATATTAGTTTAAAAATTGAAAATTATAAAGTCGTAAATAATCGGCTACAAATTAAATAGAATATGAAAGTTTCGTACAATTGGATTAAAGAGTTTTTAAATATTGATTTAGATTACACTAAAGTTAGTGAAATTCTTACTGATACAGGTTTAGAAATTGGTGGAGTAGAGGAGTTTCAATCAATAAAAGGCGGCTTAGAAGGAATTGTAATTGGTGAAGTTTTAACTTGCGAAAAACATTCTAATGCCGATACTTTAAGCGTAACTACGGTTGATATTGGAAACGGAAATATCCTGCCAATTGTTTGTGGTGCACCTAATGTAGCTGCTGGTCAGAAAGTAGTTGTATCTACTGTTGGTACTACTTTGTACGATGGCGACGAAGGCTTTAAAATTAAAAAATCTAAAATTAGAGGTGAAGTTTCAGAAGGTATGATTTGTGCCGAAGATGAACTAGGTTTAGGAACATCGCACGATGGAATTATGGTTTTAGATTCTAGCATAGAGAATGGAACTTTAGCAAAGAATTATTTTAAAATAGAAAACGATATTATATTCGATATTGATTTAACACCAAATCGTATTGATGCAGCTTCGCATTACGGTGTTGCTAGAGATTTAGCAGCATATTTAAAGCAAAATGAAAATGTTGAGTTTAAAAATCATTCGGTAGATAATTTTACCATTGATAATAATAATTTACCAATAGAAGTAATTGTAGAAAACCAAGAAGCTTGCAAAAGATATTCTGGTTTAACAATTTCTAATATAACTGTTAAAGAATCTCCAGATTGGTTAAAAAATAGACTTAAATCTATTGGATTAACACCAATAAATAATATTGTTGATATTACAAATTACATTTTGCAGGAACAAGGTCAGCCTTTGCACGCTTTTGATGCTGATAAAATATCAGGAAATAAAGTAATTGTAAAAATGTTGAGCGACAAAACAAAATTTACAACTTTAGACGAGCAAGAGCGAGAGCTTTCTGATAAAGATTTAATGATTTGTAACGACAGCGAAGGAATGTGCATTGCAGGTGTTTTCGGTGGAGCTGAATCTGGAGTTACAGAAACTACTAAAAATATTTTCTTAGAATCGGCATATTTCGATTCTGTTTATGTGAGAAAAACAGCTAAACGTCACGGTTTAAATACTGATGCTTCGTTTAGATTCGAGCGTGGAACTGACCCAAACAATACAGTTTTTGCTTTAAAAAGAGCAGCAATTTTAATTAAAGAATTAGCAGGCGGCGAGATTTCTTCTGATATTATTGATGTATATACGCAGCCTGTAGAAAATAAAATTGTTGATGTAAAATACTCGCATATCACTAGATTAATTGGGAAAGATTTAGGTAATGATAATATCAAAAATATTTTAGAAGGACTAGAAATAAAAATCATTAGCGAGCAAGACGACGAATTAAAACTAGAAATTCCTGCTTATAGAGTAGATGTAACTCGAGAAGCAGACGTGATTGAAGAAATCCTAAGAATTTATGGTTACAATAATATTGAGATTTCTGATAGCGTAAAATCAGCATTATCGTATGTTGAGAATCCAGATAAAAATAAAATTAAGAATATAATTTCAGATATGCTTTCGTCTGCAGGATTTAGCGAAATGATGTCGAATTCTCTTACAAAAGCAAAATATTATACCGATAACGAAAATTACAAAGACGATGAAACAGTAAAGATTCTAAACCCTTTATCTATTGATTTAGATGGAATGCGACAATCGCTACTTTTTGGTGGACTGGAAGCAATTTCGTTTAATAAGAACAGAAAGAATAAAGATTTAAAGCTTTACGAATTTGGTAATACATATTTCTTAAAAGGAGAAAATAACGAGAATTCCCAATTAAATTATAAAGAGCAATCTAACTTAGCTTTATTTTTAACAGGAAATAAAAACAAGGTAAATTGGAATTTAGAAGCTGAGCCATCAACATTTTTCGAGCTTAAAGCTTATACCGAAAATATACTTTTACGCTTAGGTTTCGACTTAAGTAAATTAAACAAAATGTATAATTCTAAAACAATTTTTGCAGAGTCGGTACTTTATCTACTAAATAATAAGGCTATTGTAGAGTTTGGTGTTGTTGATACTAAAATCACAAAAGATTTTGATATAGATGATTTAGTTTATTATGCAGAATTCGATTGGAATAATTTATTAAAATTATCTGTAAAAAACAAATTAGAATACAAGCCAATATCCAAATATCCAGAAGTAAAACGTGATTTGGCATTACTTTTAGATAAATCGATAAGTTTCGAGCAAATCGTAAAACTTGCAAATAAATCGGAGAAGCGAATTTTAAAAACTGTTTCTATGTTTGATTATTTCGAAGGAGAAAAAATTGGTAAAGAAAAAAAATCGTACGGAGTAAGTTTTACGCTTCAAGACGAAAACAAAACTCTAACCGACAAGCAAATAGATAAAGTAATGCGTTCGCTTATAAATATCTTCCAGCGAGAATTGGGTGCTGAGATTAGGTAGGGTGTATATCTTTTTCTCTGAACAATTTGCGAAATCTCGAATAATAGTACCACAAAATGTACAGTTAAATTTTATCTAAAGAACCGCCGTATACTAGAACCGTACATTATTGCGATAGAAATATCGGAGTGAGAGATGCACTGGTGGCGTTACTCCGTCAGCCATCTCGATTGCAGCAAGTTAATTTATTATTATTTCAACATCTATACTTTGTCCGCTTTTAAGTTTTGGTATCAAAGAATGATATGTTAAATTAGGTGCAATCATTGACATATTATTAATGAAATTCACTTTTAAATTCAGATTTTCAGTTTCGTAATTTTCTATAAGTTCGTAATATATCGTATCGTTTCCGTTTGCTAATCCTTTTTTACCAATAAGTAAATCGTAAGTAATGAAATTAATATTCGGATTACAATTACCAGAAACTAAACTATCAAAATCTATTTGAGTTCTAATAATTTTAAAGTCATTTAATAAATCGATCTGCATCTGCCTTTTTGTATCTACACAACCATATTTACTTTCTAAATTTGTTATTGATATTTTATTATTATCATCTGTTTTGTTACAAGAATAAAATCCTATTAAAACTAATGTTGTCAATATAATAATTTTCATATTTGTATTTTTTATTAGTCAATATTTATTTGCGCTAATTTGCTACAACGGTCGCGTGAAAGGCACGTTTGCACTCTGTTTATTTAAGACTACAAAATATAACAAGTTTTTATACTCTCAAAATTTAGCTGTAACTTTCTAAAAATAAATTATTACAACAAAAAATACAAAATAATTATTTTGACAAAAAAAATGACAACTAAAGTTAAAAAAAACTTATGAGCAAAACTAGAAAGATAAATAAGAATGTAGAAAGGTAAATGTGTTTTACATAATGTGTGTGCCCTGCATAAGCTATCCCTAATAGGTTGCTATACAGCAGAGCCTATTTCCGTTTAGCTTGATAGAACAAATATCTTTGTTAAGATTTTTATTAGAAAATATTGTTGAAAAAAACAGCCTCCTTTTTGTCCACTTGAGAACATTGTGTTAAAAACAGCCTCCTTTTTGTCTATTATACCTCTTTTTTATTATAAAAAAGCTCTAAAACAAATAACTAACTCCAACTAAAGCATTAAATCCTTGTGATGGGTAGTAATTAAAGGTTTGATATTTCGTATTTGCTATATTGTTTAGCTTTACAAAACCAGATAAAAGTTTTGTGTAACGGTATTCTAAACCAATATTTACAT
>DAOVTE010000106.1 GCA_030627705.1 Bacteroidales bacterium | reverse complement strand
TATTTTTAATTCTTGCCTATATTTTGCCAGAAAATGGATTGTATCGTCTACTGAAATACCAAATGCAATACTAAAAACTAATATTGTTGATGGCTTTATAGGAATTCCAAAATAGCCCATTAACCCTGCTGTAATTATAAGAGGAAAGAAATTGGGAATGAGAGAAACTATAACCATTCTAAACGATCGAAATAAAACCGACATAAATAAAGCAATAATAAAAACAGCTATAGATAAACTTAAGTACAAGTTATTTATTAAATATTTTGTTCCCTTAAAAAACACTACGCTCATTCCTGTTAGTACTACATCATATTTATCTTTTGGGAAAAACTCTTCAGACAGCTCTTTTATTTCATGGTATAAGGCCTCCATTTTAACTGTACCTATATCAGCAACAGGAACAGATATTCTTGCTTTCTGTTTAGTACTGTCTACAAATGCTTTTATTAAGTTTCCATTACCTTTATTCTTTGCAGCATACGATAAAATAAAATTCTTTTCGTTGTTTGACGGCAATTTATAGTACTTAGGATTTCCATTATAATATGCCTGTTTAGAGAATTTTACTACCTCAGTTAATGAAAGAGGCTGAGCAATTTCTTCGTATTCGAATAACTTATTAGAGAGTTTCTCTATTTTTTTTAGATTAGAAAGCTTTATTACTTTTCCTTTTTTTCGTGTATCAATAACTATTTCTAAGGGCATTACTCCTTTGAAGTTATTCTCGAAAAATTTTAAATCTAATAAAATCGGATCGTTCTTAGGTAAATCATCAACAATATACCCTGTACTTTTCATTATTGAAACACCATATATTCCCAAGGCTAAAATTACAGCAGTAAATATATAAAACACCTTACGATGTTGTATTACAATATCGATAAACCACTCAACAATATTATAAATAATTTTATTTTCTAAATGTTTTGTATGTTTTGTTCGAGGAGGAGGTAAGAAACTAAAAAATATTGGAATTAATAATATTGCTAAAATAAAAACTCCGATAATATTTATTGATGCTATTATACCAAACTCTTTTAATATATCACTATTCGTAAAAATAAATGTTGCAAAACCTGATGCTGTTGTAAGGTTAGTTAGAAATATTGCATTTCCTATTTTTGAGATAACCCTTTGTAATGCTTTTATTTTATTTCCATGACTTTTATACTCTGCATGATATTTATTTAACAGAAAAATACTATTTGGTATTCCAATTACAATAAGTAGTGGAGGAATCATTCCTGTTAAAATCGTAATTCTATAATCGAATAATGATATTGTACCTAAAGACCATATTACTCCTATTGCAACTACTAATATTGAGAAGAACACTGCTTTAAATGAACGGAAAAAGATATAAAGAATTACAATACAAACAAACAAAGCCAAAAAGATAAACATATTTAGTTCTTCTTTTATTTTTACAGAAACGGCAGTTCTGATGTATGGTAATCCCGAGTAATGAATTTTTATTTTATGTTTTGCACTAAATTTATCGTATTCAAATTTAATATTGTCTACAAGTGCAACACGTTTTTCGTCGTCTAAAACCTCTTTTGTAATTCTAACTGCTGATAAATAAACTTTAGAAGAATCATTGTAAATCTTATTTTTGTAAAATGATAAACTTTCAAATATACCCTTAAGGCTATCTAGTTCATTTTGTGTATAATAATGGTCGTAATCAAAAATAGGATGAGTCTCGAATCTTTTTTCCTCTTTGTTTTTTGTAAGGTTAACAACATTTGAAACCGACAAAACATTTGCTACACCATCGAAAGATTCTATCTTTTTTGTTAGCTGCTTCCAATCATTAAATTTAACTTCTGTAAAGAATGTAGAATCTTGGACTCCAATAACAAAAATATTTGCTTCTTCGCCAAATGTATTTTTAAAACTTTGATAGTCTTGATATGCAATATCACTCTCGGGAAGCATACTAGCATACTCGTACGACATTTTAACAAACGATGCCTGATATGCCATAAAAACTGTTAACAGTCCTACGGCAATTAAAAATGCTGCTCTATTTCTTAAAATTAATCTAGCTACGTTTCCCCACATATATCGAACTTAAATATGCTGCTAAAATACTATTTAATAATGCTTTTAGCAATTTTTTGTGTAAATACCGCAAGCTTAATTATCAAATAATAATAATAATACAACAAATAATAGGCTTTGTCTGTATTTATCCTTGTTCGATTGTTCCAGTTTCCCTGTTTAATTCGGATCCATGCATACTATGAGGTATTGAATACATAATAATCAAAACTATTGAAGCTATAATTACAGTTGCTCTATTTTTCTTCTTAAAGTTTGCTATAAGAGCAATAGACCATCCAATAAACATTATAAGAGTTTTATTATCTGTTAAATCCCACCCAAATGGAACTCCAGCCCAAAGTTCGTTAAAAGCGTAAAGTTGTACAATTGGTCCTAATATCATACCACCTAAAAGTAATGTGCCAAATGTAATAAATGCATATTTTCTAAATTGAAATTTACCCACCAAAGCAAAAATCCCAGCGGCATTAGAAATAAGCATAGCCAGAAACATAAAAATAATATGAGGTATTAATATGTATGCTGGTACGTCGCCTTTGTACCTAATAAGTATAGGCTCTTCTTTTTCTATAAACACAGATTCGCTATCAGAAATTATCTCAATATAATATTGTAGTTTACCTGCTGGTGGCTGATTTGGTAAATCTACAAGCAAAACACTTTCTGTTGTATTATCAGAAAAAAGCGATTTTATTTCTTTATTATCTCTTCTAAAATCTACAGCAATATATTCATTATTTGTTGGATAATGTCTGTAAAATATTTTTGCATTTACATTATCGTCTGGTATTTGCAACATTATTTCTGCATCTAATTCGCCACCTTGACTTCTCAATAGTTTTAAATTATAAGTTTTGTCGCTTATAGTAATTTCGGCTTTTTTAGGATATGTTGGGCCTGTTTTTCGTTGGAATACAATTGCTGTTAATGTTAATAAAATAGCAAAAGCCCAAAGGGTTATATTTTTTTTCATTTTATTTTATTTAAAGGTTGGGATGGTAAGACTACTTATTTAATAATGTTTTATAATTGCAGAAGCAGAACTACTTTTTTCTTTTCTCTCATTACTTCTACAATTGCAGTTTTGCCTTCTTTAAGTTTAGAAAGCCTGAACATATAATCGTAAATATTAGTTACTTTACCGCCGTCTATTGCAATAATTGTATCACCTTTTTGCATTCCTGCATTGTAAGCTGGTCGACCTTTTCTTACGCCATCAACACGTAAACCATCGCTGCTTTGCCCTGCAAAATCTGGAATTATTCCGAAAGTAATTTTGTATCTTCTGCTACGCTCAGATTTATCATCAGAACCTGCCTCGGCAAATACAAGGTTTGTATCAAGATTTATTATATCTAAACCTACCTTAGAGATATATTCTGTAATTGCGGTTTGCATTTCGAAATTTATAAATTCTACATCGTCTATAGGTGTGTGATAATCGTTGTGTGCTCCTGTAGAAAAGAAAAGTACAGGAATATTCTTAGAATAAAACGATGCATGATCAGAAGGTCCGTATCCATCTGGCGACATTCCTATTTTAAAATCATCGCCTAAATTATTGTTTAATATTTCTGGTATTTTATCGCCAGTTCCTGTTCCACCTACAGCAATTTTTCCAGTTTCTTTGTTAAATCTACCAACCATATCTATATTAAACATTGCTTTTATTTTTGATAGTTCAACAATTGGATTTGCAACAAAATATTTAGAGCCTAAAAGTCCCATTTCTTCTGCAGAAAATGCAATAAAAATAACTGAACGTTTATTGTTTTTAAGAGCAACGTATTTTCGTGCAATCTCTATAATTGATGCTGTACCAGTAGCATTATCATCTGCTCCGTTGTGTACTGCAATTGTATCTGGTTGGCGAGATCCTGAGCCTTCGCCACCCATTCCAAGATGATCAAAATGAGCACCAAAAACTATGTATTCGTCTTTCAGAGTTTTATCTGTTCCTTCTATATAACCAACAATATTTTGAGTCTTTGCTACTTTAGGATTATTTTCTGTAGATACTTTTAGTTTTTTATTAATTATAAACGATAATGAAATGTGATTCTTTATAATACTATCTTCTAAAACCTCCACAGTATTGTTGGTAGAGAAGATTAATTTATTTGCTAATTCTCGTGTGATATTTATTACAGGAACTCCAGAATTTGTAGCCGATTTGTCGAAAAAAGATTTCATTAATTTATCTTTTTTTTCATAATCTACACCAGCTACAAAAATTACTCCTGCTGCACCTTTATCCTTTGCTACAAGAACTTTTGAACGTTCCTTGCTATATGGTATAAATTTACTATTTGCATTATCTAGTTCGGGATCGGCTCTTAAAATAATTACCCATTTATCTTTTACATCAATGCCTTTATAATCGTTCCATTTAAGCGAGTCTTCGTCAATATCAAACCCATAACCAACAAATGCAATTTCTTTTTCAATTGTAGAATTACTAGAAAAAGAAAGGGGCATAAAATCTTTGTTCAACTTACCTGTAAAATCTTCAAAATATAATGAATTATTTTTCCCAAGTTCAATATTTGTAATTACCTCAAAATTCTGAAAATAATTATCTGAGAATGATTTTAAGCCAATAGCTTTAAACTCTTTTGCAATGTAATTTGCGCTATACTTAAACTCTGCCATACCTGGCTTTCTACCTTTAAGAGAATCTGATGCTAAAAAAGTAACGTGCTTAGTTAAATTTTCTATTTCAATATTTTTATTGTCTTGAGAGAAAGCAAGTGATGCTACAAATATAAATAGCAATACAGCTGTGTATTTTAATATATTCTTCATAATTTTATGTTATTTGAGGTAAAAATAACGATTCTTATTTAAATTAAATGCAAATAGCGATGTTTTTATTTCAAAGGTAAGTTTAAGGTTTCGTTTTTTAAATTATTTAACCCTTTTCCCATTAATAAACTTGGGGCCGTAATTAACTTTAGAGAATTGATCAGACGAGCCTAT
This sequence comes from Bacteroidales bacterium, assembly GCA_030627705.1. GTDB lineage: Bacteria > Bacteroidota > Bacteroidia > Bacteroidales > JAFGXI01 > DAOVTE01. The sequence goes on along the minus strand of DAOVTE010000106.1, from coordinate 4,738 downwards.
TACCTTAAATTCTGTTCTACGGTTTGCTTGTCTCCCCTCTGGGTTATCGGAACCATTAGCTTTGGTATTATTTGCAATTGGTTTTGTTTCGCCATAACCTTTTGCAATTAACCTGCGTTTGTCTATTCCTTTATTGACAAGGTATTTAACAACACTTTCAGCTCTTTTTTGAGATAGTTTCAAATTATATGAATCTTTACCTTTATTATCAGTATGCGAAGAAATTTCCACTATAAGCTTCTCGTTTTCGTGAAGAATCTTGTAAATTGTTGTGTCTATAGTTATTTTTGCTTCATTAGTTAATATAGATTTATCGAACTCGTAATAAATATTATCTAAAATCATAGATTTTTTAGGTATCTTCCTTAATTCTAGATTTTTTGATAAGGTATCTGAATTTAAAATATTTGTAGTAGAAAGAGCTATTTGATTATTAAAATAGCCTTCTTTTTCGGCAACTAATCTGTAATTCTGACCCTGTTCTAAAGTAAAGTTATATATCCCTAAACTAGACGTAGCATACGATTTTAAGAACATTGCTTCTGTTGTAGAATCTCTTTCAACAAGAAGATATAAAGATACTCTAGCATCTTGCATAGAAGACTTTGATAAAATACTATCTTTTTTATTTGCTAAAGAATCTGCATTAGGCAACTTTATTTGAGAAAAAACATTTCCTTCTATAGCTATATGTATATATTCTGTCCAGCGATAAGAGTAAATATCATCGCAACAAGTGGGATTCTTTAAGGCTACTCCTCCAATTCTGTTAGAAGTAAAAAAACCACCCTCTCTATTTTTCCCAATAGTAAAATATAAATCGTCGGCACTAGAATTTATTGGGTACCCAACATTTTCTGGCACAGACCATTTTCTAAGTTCACCCGAGGCTTTAAAAATATCTAACCCACCTAATCCAACTTTTCCGGTAGAGCTGTAATAAAGAGTGCGTGTATCCATATCATAATACGGAGTTACATCATCACCAACTGTATTTATTTTACTACCCGCATTTTTAGGTTTTAAATATCTGTCTTTTTTATCATCATAAAGCGTGTACCAAATATCTTGTCCTCCTTTTCCTCCCTGTCGATCTGAAACAAAAAATATCATCTCGAATCCTTTTTTAGATTCTACACCTACACTTGGCTGTGTAGTTGTGTATAAAGGATCGTTTACAGGATACGGTAGCAGCTCTGCATCAGACCACGATTGACCTTCTTTTTTACAAACCCATATTTGACTTATCATTTGGTTACGCCAATTCTTAGTTGTTTTGGTAAAATAGAACTTTGCTCCATCTGCTGAGAAGGTTCCATTTCCAATATTCTCAGTTGGATTATTATTTAATTCGTGAGGATATTTACCAACAGTTTTCCAATTACCATTTGTGTTTTTTGCAAGATAAAAACTCCTTGCTGGTAATTTCTTACTTGTATCATTAGGATTATAATATTTTATATCATCTGCTCTTAAAGATGCAAACAAAAGCATATCATTAGATATAGAAACAGGTGAAAATTCTACATGTGCTTTATTTACTGATTTACCCATATGCTGCACAAGTATTTTTAGTACAGAATCTATAATTAATGGGGAAATTTCGCAGCCTTTTATATCAGCTTTTACAAGCTTTCTAAAAACCTTTGCATCTTTTAGTTTCTTACTTTCCTTTTTAAATATTATAAAATTATCTCTAGCTTCTTTGTATTTACCATTAGACTTTTGCATTAAAGCGTGATAGTATAAAGCTTTTACAAATTTCTTATTATTAGCATCGTAAGCTTTTTTATAATAGATTTCTGCTTGCTTGTAATTTCTAGATTTTCTGTAAAGCTCTGCTAACTGATAAATGACTTTATAGTTTGAAGGTTTTTCGTCGGTATAAGTTTTATAAAAATCTATAGCAGAATAAATATCACCTATTCGATATGCATTTTTTGCAAACTTTTTTACTTTACTTGGAGACGCTAAGCTTTTATTATTAGTTTGCGCATTAACAGATGACATTGCAATAGCAAAAATCAGAAACAATATTATCGATATTTTCTTAGTATCTATCACAAGGAATTGTAATTTTTTGTAATAATGAACTTGCTCCTGTATATATTAAGCTAAACTCTAATGCACCTTTATAATTTGTGGCAACTTTTAGAGGCGAGAGATTAAAATCATAAGAAAGCCCTAAATCAAATTTATTTATTTTCATTCCAACTACAGGATAAAAAGCATCTACATTTATATTTAACCCATCACGAAAGAAAAATCCTATGTAAACAGATTTAATATCAAAGCTATTTGTATTTAATTTATATACGAGATTAGATCCTAAAAGAAACTCATCGGCCTTTTTTTGTCGCATATACAATAAATGAGGAACTATGGATATTTTTTCTGTAAAAACATATTTTACGTTAGCATAAAGGCTTGTTCTAACAGGTAAATTGTTTTCTTTATCTGTAAAAGATTCTTCTGGCGTAAATAAATGGAATACTGAAAGAGCAATTAATGGCTCAAGTTTTCTAAACTTTTTGCTCCAAGCACCACCCATATTAAAATCAAAATACGATAGATTGTCGCCTAAATTATTTTCTCCTGTAGAAAAATTACTATTAAAATATCCTGTTGTCATATCAAATTGAGATGGTAAAGTTAATCCATCTTTACCATAAGATTTTATTACAAATCCTGGCTGAATTCCAAAATGAAATGTATTTCCTTTTATTGTTTTGTGATAAGCACCAGACAAATAAATTTTATTTACAGTGAGTAAAGCGCTTCCAGATTTATCGTCAACAACATAAATTCCTGCAGATATTTTTTCGTTGTAATAGTAAAAATTTCTATCGTAACCTATGCTTGTAGTTTTGTATGGAGTAGAAACTGATTTCCATTGCGAGCGAAAATTATTCATTACACTCCAATCGCCATCATAGTTTCCTGTAAGAGCTGGGGACAAAGATAATGGTGAAGAAAAAAATTGAGAAAAATGAATATCTTGCGAATAAGCATTTATGCTAAAAAAAATTAGAAAAAAAAATATCGTTTCTTTAAAAACCCTCATCGCAACAAAGATAACGAAATATGGTAACATATAGTATATTTTATTAAAAAATATGTACTTTCGTAGGGGAAAAATATATTTGAAATATGCTTTTAAGACTAACTTTTATTGTATCGTTATTGATTATTTTTATTAATCAGTCTAAATCACAAGTAACTGCAAGTTTTACTGCATCTGCAACACAGGGCTGCAGCCCATCTCTTTTTAGTTTCACAAATCAATCAACAGGAAATATTGATTCTGTTCATTGGGACTTTGGAAACGGGATTGTATCTACATTATTAAATAATACTGTTGCTGTTACATATACCTCTGGAGGCACATATATTGTTACGCTAACAGTTGTAAATAAAGGCACAGGTGATTCGGACAACACATCAATAACAATAACTGTTTACGAAAGCCCTACTGGAAATTTTTCTGTATCTAATCCTAGTTCAGGATGCGTACCTCTTGGTGTAAGTTTTACAGACATATCTACACAAGGCGATGGTAATATAGATTTCTGGGAATGGGATTTTGGCGATGGAGTTTTTAGTAATTCGCAGAATTCTACTCACACATATAATACTGCAGGTAACTATAATGTTTCTTTACATATTAGCGATGACAATAACTGTGTTAATGATTTTATTATAAACAATGCTGTAGCAATATCCGATAAACCTGTAATGGGTTTTTCTGCAGATATTACACAATATTGTTCTGCCCCAGTTACAATTGCTTTTACCGACAATACAACAGGAACCACAAATATTGTATCGCATTTGTGGAATTTTGGTGATGGTAATATTTCTAGTTTGCAAAATCCATATAACACATATGCAAATACAGGGAGTTATAGTGTTTCCCTCAATGTAAGCGATGCAAACAATTGTTCTAACGATACTACTTATAATAACTTTATTGATATTAGTACAGTAAACGCTTCGTTTGATATTAACCCTATTTCTGCAATTTACTGTGTAGGAACACCTATTCAGTTCACAAACACCTCGGGAGTAAGTGCTAATTGGCTTTTTGGTGATGGTAATGGCCTAAATAATTCGGGAAGTTATCCCATATATCATATATATAATAATGCTGGAACATATACAGTACAACTAATTGCAGCTCCGGGAAGTATTTGCGAGGATATAACTACGCTAACAATAGTGGTAGAAGACGTTAATGCAAGTTTTACAACTAGTCCAAGTTTCGGTTGTAAAGATAGTTTAGAAGTAACTTTTACAGACGCTTCATCTATAAATGTTGTTTCTTGGGAATGGGATTTTGGTGATGGCACTACAGATTCGGTAACATCTATGCCTATAACTCACACTTATTCTGGACAAGGATATTACACAAATACACTTACAGTTACTACAGCAAATGGTTGTACTGACACTTACGTTTTAGATACCAATATACATATAAAATATCCATATGCAAACTTTTTTATTAATTATCCATCAAACGTTTGTATACCTGCATACATTACATTTAATGATAACAGTACATACACAGGAAACATAACAAATTACAATTGGTCTTTCGGTTCAGGAGCACCATTAATAGGAACAGGAAATAATCCTGGTTCTACTTTTAATACCGCAGGCGAATGGCCAGTCGAATTAATAATTATTAACGATGCTGGTTGCACCGATACAATTGTAGATACAGTTTATGTTGGAG
>DAOVTE010000143.1 GCA_030627705.1 Bacteroidales bacterium | reverse complement strand
TCGTTTTGTGTTGCCTGGTTGGGCAGATGAGTTAAAACTTGAAAGTAATAAGTAGAAAGTTAGGGCTAATATTGAGAGTTTTTTCACAACTTTTTTTTGTTTATTAAGTTAGCTTAAGTACTAAAGTTGATATATTGTTATTAATAAATTCACATTTGAAGTAGTTTTCGATATGCATAAGTTATTCTCTAACAATTTCATAAGTAAATATTTGTTTGTTAGTTATTACTTTAATAAAATATATACCTTTTTTATAATCAATAAAATCTATTTTATTATTTGTAGTAGAAAGAATGGTTTTACCTGTAAAGTCAATAACTTCTATGCTTTCGATATTTTGATTATTACTTTCGATAAAAACAAAATTGCTAGTAGGGTTGGGGTAGATTTTAATATCGTTATTTATCTTGTTTGAATTTATCTTAGATTGAGTACCTACCGTAATAGAATTATTAATAGTATCCCAACTATTAATATCATTTTGAATATATAACGAAACAAAATAGGTTCCTGATGTAGCATATGTATGCGAAGGATTTTGTGTAGTATTTGTGTTTCCGTCGCCAAAATTCCAAAGCCAATTTGTTGCTCCTGTACTTGCATCAGTAAAATCTACAGAAAGGTTATTTGTTAAAAATAAAAAATCTGCTGTTGGTTTATGCTGTAAATAATAGAACGCAGTTGCTTTTGTAATTACGGTATCCCAATATTGGTTTCCTGATGTTCCGTTATCCCAATCGCCATTTGTAACTCCGTAAAATTCGTGATCTTGATTTGGAACAAAGTAGGTATCTTGAGCAGGAATCCCAATACTGTTTAATCGTGTGTATATTGAATTGCTACCGTAAACAGGAGAAAGACTAGATATGCCGAACGGTGCCCCAGAATTAAAACTAACAATTGCATCTGTTGTTCCGTGTACAAGAAATACTGGTGTGTTGTTATTTGCGTTAATAGTTAATGTGTCGGCAACTCCGCCCCAACAAGCCATAACAGCATTTGGTACTCCGTTGTGATTTAGGTTAGTTCCTTCGTCAATGTTTCCTAAATCTGGTCCAGAGAAATTTGCGGGAATTCCTGCTATCATAATTGTGTAATTTACTGCACTTGCTTCTGTTGGTTTTTCGTTTGCATCCAAGTAAATACTGTTTAAACCAATAAAGGAACCAGCGCTATTTCCACCCCAATAAATTTTGTTTGTGTCTATTCCGTATGTTGCTGCATTTGCTCGCAGAAATCTTATTGCTGATCTTCCGTCTTGCAAACCTCTGTATGCTGCTCTTAAATAATGTAAATCACTATTATCATTAATTTCTACACCCTGTCTGTAATTTATAGAAACTGTAACATAACCTTTTCTTGCAAAAGTATCGCAATATGCAGTCATATCATCAACTGTTTTATCGCCATTTGAAAAACCTCCACCGTGTGCAAAAATAATTACAGGTCGTTGGCTTAAAGCATCACCTGTAGGCTGATAAATATCCATCAATAAATTGCTAGTAGTTGTATTTGATTCGTCGTTATACGGACTATTAATTGCAGGTGCTGTTCCGTAAATAATATTGTTTGATGCAGTTACATTACTGAAAATAGTATTTACATATCTGTAGTCTTGCGAAAAACTTGTTAAGCTAATGCTAATAAGTATTATTGTAAGTAGATTCTTGTAGTTCATAATTTATGTTTTTAGATTTAATTATATACATTTGCAATACTAGTAATTTATGTGTTTGTCTTTTATTGCATACTTTACATATTGTCTAAATCTTGCTGCAAAAGTATTATCACTAATAATGGTATATCGATAACTGTTTTATATTTATATGTTAAAGATAATAAACTAATAAATGATATTATGTGCTGTTAAGCATAATTGTATTTTTTTTAGGATATACTTCAATTCTTTTATAAGTATTTTTAATACTCTGAGAAATATCATTTTAATTAGGCAAAAGACTACTTAAATTTGTTGTAACAAAAGTAATTTTAATAAGTATCTAAAAATAAACATAAAATGATATATACACCCGAGAAATATTCTATCCCCGATGAAAAGATGAAACCATTTATAGATAAAAATGAGATTTTAGAAATTCTGAAACGCACAGAAAGTCCAACAAAAGAATTAGTTAGGGAAGTAATAAAAAAATCGTTAAATAAGAAACGATTATCTTTAGAAGAAACATCAATATTAATAAATGCAAATAGCGAAGAGCTAATAAATGAAATTAAGCAAGGAGCTAAAACACTAAAAGAGCAAGTTTACGGACAAAGAATAGTTTTGTTTGCTCCACTATATGTTGGTAATTTATGCATTAATAATTGTAAATATTGTGGGTATAAAGCATCAAATACATCTGTGAAAAGAGTAACTTTAAACGAAAAAGAGCTTATAAAACAAGTTGAGGCTTTAGAGGATACTGGTCAAAAAAGATTAATTTTAGTTTATGGTGAGCATCCTAAATATGATCCTGAATTTATTGCTAAATCAGTAAAAACTGTTTATAATGTAAAAAAAGGAAATGGAGAAATTCGTAGAGTAAATATTAATGCTGCACCACTTGATATTGAGGGTTTTAGAACCGTAAAGAAATCAGAAATAGGAACATATCAGATTTTTCAAGAAACTTATCATATAGATACTTATAACGATGTGCATATTAGCGGAATAAAAAGTAATTTTGATTGGCGTTTAACTTCTTTAGATAGAGCACAAGAGGCAGGAATAGATGATGTTGGTATTGGAGCTTTATTTGGTTTGTACGATTGGCGCTTCGAGGTTATGGGTTTGGTTAGGCACGTAAATCATTTCGAGGCAGTTTACAAAGTTGGTCCACATACAATTTCTTTTCCCAGATTACAAAACGCATCAGGTTTAGATATTGATAAAAAGCATTTAGTTTCTGATAAAGATTTTACTAAACTTGTTGCAATTCTACGATTAGCTGTTCCTTACACAGGAATGATTTTAACAGCTAGAGAAAGCTCAAAAATTAGAGACGAAATTATGGAATTTGGTATCTCACAAATAGATGGTGGTACTAACATTGAAATGGGAGGATATACTAATGAAAGTGAGGAGCAAGAATTAGATAACGAACAATTTCAGATTAACGATAATCGCTCCCTTGGTGAAATAATTGAAGAATTAGTAGAAAAGGAGCATATTCCTTCATTTTGTACAGCTTGTTATAGGGTTGGTAGAACTGGAGAGCATTTTATGGAGTTTTCTGTTCCGGGCTTTATAAAATCTTATTGTCAGCCAAACGCAATTCTCACAATGGTAGAGTATCTAGAAGATTATGCAAAGCCAGAATTAAAAGAAAAAGGCTATAATATGATAAATAAAAAATTAATAAATTATACAGACAAGAAGTTTAAATCTAAGCTTTTAGAAAGAATAGAAAAAGTAAAAAAAGGGGAGAGGGATTTGTATTTTTAAAAGAAACCTATTTTTATTTAGTAATTTCGTGTAGTTCTGCACCAAAATCATATTGCAAGTCTTCGTGTAGGGTAGATATTGTTTTTTTTATTGATTCTATTTGTCGTAAAAATATATTATGTAGTGCAGTACTTCTTTCCATTGGTGGATTCATATTTTTAAGCTGGGCACAAAAATAAATTAGCAAGTCAACTTCAGTTTCTTTCTTTTTTGAGTAACGAATATACTTCTTTGTATTCCTTAGAATTTTTCTAGTACTTTTCTTAATAAAATAATAAGAGCTGGTATTAATAAGTTTAAATTGTTCGGTGATTTCTTCTTTTACACCAGATATGTACGATGACTCGTCAGAAGCTTCGTAAAGCAGATAAGTTAATAGCTCTTTATTTTCTTTTTTAAATTTTGATAATCGCAAGCAAATTTCTAGCAGTTCTTTTTGTGAGTGAGTATTTAACTCTTTTTTTATTTCTGATACACTAGCTGCTTTCATATTTTGTAAAAAAAAGTCACTCCGACCTAAGCCGAAATGACAATAATATTTTTAAATATCTATTAATTCAAACCTTTACGACTTAGTAAAGCTTCAATTTTTGGCTCTCTGCCTCTAAAATTAACATACATTTCCATTGCATCAACTGTTCCTCCTTTAGAAATAATATTATCTCTAAACGACTGTCCTAATTCTTTGTTAAAGATTCCTTTTTCTTTAAATGCACCAAATGCATCTGCATCTAGAATCTCTGCCCAAACGTAACCATAATATCCAGTTGCATATCCGCCTGCAAAAATATGTGCAAAATACGTACTTCTATATCGTACAATAATTTCGTCTATTAATCCCATTTCTTTAAGTGAATTATTTTCAAAATCTATTGCCTTGATATTATTTGTATCGGTAATAGAATGCCAATCTATATCTAAAATTGCTGCAGAAAGGTATTCTACTGTGGTAAATCCTTGATTAAATTTAGAGCTATTTGCCATTTTTTCTACTAACTCGTTTGGAATAACTTCACCTGTTTCGTAGTGCTTTGCGTATAGTTTTAGCATTTCTGGTTCACTAGCCCAATTCTCCATAATTTGCGATGGAAGTTCAACAAAATCTCTAGGTACAGAAGTCCCCGAAAGACTTAAATACGTACAATTAGAAAGTAATCCGTGTAAGCCGTGACCAAATTCGTGGAAAAGAGTTTCCACTTCGCCAAAAGTAAGTAACGATGGTTTGTCGGCAGTTGGTTTTGTGAAATTGCAAACGTTTGTAATAATAGGACGAACATCTTTACCGTTTAAATAATGTTGTTTTCTGTAGTCTGACATCCAAGCTCCTGCACGTTTTCCAGCACGTGGAAAAAAGTCCATATATAAAACACCTATATGTGTTCCGTCCTCTTCTTTTACTTCGAAAGCAGTAACATCTTTATGATATACAGGAATATCTTTTATTTCGGTAAATGTAATTCCGTAAAGTTTATTTGCAAGCATAAATGCTCCGTTTCTAACGTTTTCTAATTTAAAGTACGGACGTAATAATTCTGCATCGAAATCATATTTTTGTTTCTTTAACTTTGCTGCATAATACCACCAATCCCAGGCTTTAATTTCGAAATTGGCACCTTCTGCATTTGCTATTTCTTGTAGCATTGCTCTTTCTTTTTTAGCAATTGGTAACGCAGAAGCCATTAAATCGTTTATTAAATTGTAAACAGTTTCGGGTTTCTTTGCCATATTTTCTTCCAAAACATATTCGGCGTAATTGTTATATCCTAAAATAATGGCTTTCTCGTAACGAAGTTTAACCATTCGTTCTAGAATTTTTTTATTATCGTTGTCGTTATTGTTGTCGCCTTTATTAGCATAAGCCATTAGCATTTTTTCTCGTAATTCTCTTTTATCCGAGAATTGCAAAAATGGAGTTAAACTAGGTCTTTGTATTGTAAACATCCATTTGCCTTTTTCTCCGTTCTCTTCTGCTGTTGCCGATGCTGCATCTATGCTTGATTGTGGTAAACCAGATAAATCTTCTTTATTATCAATAATTAGTTTAAAAGCATTTGTTTCTGCTAAAATATTATCTCCAAAATTTATTGATAATAATGCAAGTTCAGAGTTAATGATTTTTAATTTTTCTTTATCTTCGTTATTTAAGTTTGCTCCACCACGAACAAATTTCTTATAATATTTCTCTAAAACTTTTTCTTGTTCGGTATTTAAATTTAATGTTTCTTTTTTATCGTAAATTACTTTAATTCTAGCAAAAAGTTTTTCGTTTAAAAAAACATTATCGCTATTTTCTGCAATTAAAGGAGTAACAGTAGTTTCAGCTTTTTGCAATTCTTCGTTAGTTTCTGCCGATGTTAAATTAGATAATATTTTACTTGCTTGAGATAATACTTGTCCAGAATTGTCTAGTACAGTTATAGTATTATCGAAAGTAGGTTCTTCTGTATTATCAGTAATCTTTTTTATGCTTTCTTGTTGTAATCTAATACCTTCTTTAATTGCAGGAACATAATGTTCAACTTTAATCTTCTCGAATGGTGGAACACCAAAAGGCGTATCAAATTTTGTTAATAGGGGATTTGTGTCCATATTGCTTTCTTCGTTATTTACGGCTACCTCAGTATTTTGAGTACAACCAAAGGCAATAAATGCCAATACAATTAATAAATATCTTTTCATATCATTTTGTTTTAGTTAATAGTGTGTTTATGAATTTATTTAATATTCGATAAATATAGTTTTCAAATTTAGTAAAATATTTTTGCAAAAAAATCCTCGATAAAATCGAGGATTAATATATACAATGTATTTGCGTTTATTTAATATTGATGAACATCAACTCCAGTTATATTACTATATGTGTTAGATGTTAGAGTTGGCGTAGCAGTAAGTGTTTGATATGAAATTCCATGTGATGCAGAATAAGATATATTACAATTAGAAACAGTTACGTTTGTTCCGTTATCTTGTATATCGATTGCTCCATATACAGAAGAATATCCACCACCGTAAGAAATATCACAAAAATCTAAAATTGAACCTGCTGATGTTCCGTCTTCGAAGAAAATTGCATCCCAATCGCCTGCTGATGCGCTACCTGCTGGTGCTCCAGACGAGAATATAATCCTTTCTGTTGGGGTTCCTATTGCAACTAATTTACCATATGTGCTAGATGCACTACCAACCTCAATTTGGCTGCCGGAAGTAAAGAATATTTTATTTCCTGCCTCAATAGTTAAAATACTACCAGTTGATGATTCTATATCAAGAGTACCGTCAATATAATACGCACAAGTTTGTTTTTTCCAAGTTTCACTTGCGTGATTAAATCCATCGCCTCTAACAATAATTCCTAAATTTGAATTATATGTATTTCCTGTTCCTACTGTGTGAGCAAAGTTTCCATAAATAGAAATTGGGTGGTTTACACAAGTAGAAAAAGTATTATTACTAAAAGATGTAAATGATGATTCAGAATTTAAAGAAACACCATAAGTTTCAGAATTCGTAAAAGTACAATTATCGAAACTTACAGAGCAATCTAACATTGCTACCATTCCGTATGCAGATGAATATCCGCCACCATATTCAAAATTACAGTATGTAAAAGCAGAACTGTTAGATGTACCGTTTTCTAAGAAGATTGCATCCCAGTCGCCCGCAGTTTTCGATGCTGCCGACGAAGTAAATGTAATAGGATTTTCTTGTGTTCCTAATGCTTTAATTGTTCCGTATGTGCTACTAGAACTACCTACTTCTATTTGGCTGCCATTTGTAAAACCAATACTTGTTCCTTCTTGTATATTAAGAATAGAACCGGCATTATGTTCTACATCCATTGTTCCATCAATAATGTACGACACTGTTTGTGCTAACCAAGTTTCTTCTGCTTGATTATAAATTCCACCTGAAACTAAAATACCTAACGACGAATTAATAGGTGATAAAATATTTCCTGCTCCTATTGTGTGAGCAGCATTTGGATATAATTTAATTAAATGACTTGCTGTATTTAAGATAGCATTATTTGTAAATGATTTAAATTTAGAATCGGAGTCTAAAGAAATACCATATGATGCACTATTTCTAACAGTACAATTTTCCATTGTAATTTCTGCTTCGCTCAAGTCTATTGTTCCATATGCAGAAGAATATCCGCCACCATACTCGAAAGTACAGAACTTAAAACTTGTTGT
>DAOVTE010000196.1 GCA_030627705.1 Bacteroidales bacterium | reverse complement strand
TAAAAAATATTAATAATTTAAAATTAAAATCATGAGAAAGAATATCATTTATGTAGCAGCCATTTTATTATTTGGCTCAATCTTATCTTTAAGCAGTTGTAATAAAGATACAGAAGAGGAAGATTCTATTATTATCGATCCAGGAACAAGCACAACAGAACTTTTAGTTAAAAAATTCTCGGCAGCTCCTACTTTAGACGGAAGTATCGACCAAATGTGGGGAACAGCACAAACATTAACAGGTACAACAGAAGTTCCTGAATTATCTGCAAGAAACACATATTTAAACGGCGATGGCGCTGGAACAGAAGAAAATCTAGGTTTATTTGCTCCTTACTCTGGCGAAAAATATGACTTTAAAATGCGTTCTGGATATTTCGGAGAAGACATTTATTTCTTATTAGAATGGGACGATGCTGAAGATAGTAAAGATAGACAATCTTGGTATTTTGACGCTAGTGATAAACTTTGGAAAGGCGAACATAAATATGCAAACGATGCAAACGATAAATTCTACGAAGATAAATTTGCATTCTTATTCCCTATTGGTGATGTAACAGGATTTAGTAGCAGTACTTGTTATGCAACCTGTCATTCAGTTGCACCAATTACTAATCCTAAGGATAAACATACAAGACACTATCTTACAACAGATGGTCAAAAAATTGATATGTGGCATTGGAAACGTGTAAGAGGAACATATAACGATAAGATAGACGATCAAATGATGAATTATGATGCTCCTGACGGTTCTGCTAGAAATGGTAGACATGGTGATGAAACAGGTGAAGCTGGTTATGCCAACAATAGTCAATCGTTACCTATAACAGGAACACAAGATACTATTACTATACCTTTATATGTAATACCTACTGCAACTAATTATTACTGGATTGGCGAAAACCAATTAGGTAACGAAGCAAAAATGATTACTGCAGTTGACGCTGATGGTGTATTAACTTATGACGGCGGCATTATAGATCCTGCAATTGGTGGTTTTGAGCAAGGAACTGGTGATAAAAGGATTCCTAGTGTAACTACTAAAGACTTTACCTTAGGAAGAGCAGATCTTACAATTAAAGCTGTTCATACTGGTACTGGTTGGATTTGCGAATTTACACGTAAATTAGACACAGAAGATGCTGATGACGTTGTTTTCGAAATTTCAAAAGAATTACCTTTCGGTCTTGCAATATTTAATAACGCAGCCATTGCACACGCAATTAAACCTAACCTTAATTTAAAATTTGAACAATAAATTTTATAACCATAGAGCCTCGCAGTAATTACTGCGAGGTTCTTAGTTTTAATTAATTAGAAATAAATATAAAACTTAGAAATAATGAACAAAAGAGTAATTCAAAATAAATTCAAAGTGTTCATATTATTATGTTTAAGCTTGAGTTTATTTTCTTGCGAGTATGAAGAACTAGAAGCTCCATCAGGCTTACCAGAAAATATAAGTTTTCAGAATGATATAATGCCATTATTTAACCAAAGTTGCAATGCAATTGGTTGTCATAATAATGGTGGGTTTTCACCAGACTTGTCAGAAGATAATGCTTATACAGTTCTTTCAGATGGAGATATGTTAGACCTTATCAATCCTGAGAAAAGCACACTATACACAAGAATGATAGACGTACAAAGTCCAATGCCAATGGTTGGTATATTATCTGAAAGACAAACAGATAAAGTCTTTGTTTGGATAAAAGAAGGAGCACAAAATAATTAATACCTACAAAAATGAAGAATCTATATTTATTTATAATAGCAATATTTTTTATATCAATACAATCGTATTCGCAAGATGACCTAATGGATATCTTAGACGACGAAGTTGAAGAAGAAATTGAATATATAGCATATACATTTAAGTCTACAAGAATAATAAATGGGCACTCTATAGAAAGAATGCAAACCAGACAGCTAGATTTTAGAATTAACCACAGATTTGGTCAGCTTAACAATGGTGCTTACGAATTATGGGGACTAGATAATGCTTTAATTAATTTTTCTTTCGAGTATGGAATTACAAATTGGCTAATGGTTGGTATACGAAGAGGCACAAATAATAAAGTTTACGATGGTTCGCTTAAATTCTCAATACTAAGACAATCTAAAGGTAAGAGAGTAATGCCAATTACATTATCATATTATACCGATATGTCATTAAAAACTCAAAGAGGGTACTTAGATTTATTAGATATTAACGAAAGTAGTTTCAGTGAAAATAATCACAGAATTGCTTATACTCATCAATTATTAATAGCGCGTAAATTTAACGAAGCGTTATCGCTTCAACTAACACCATCATTCGTTCACAGAAACCTTGTTACGAACGGAGAATCTAATGATATTTTAGCTATGGGTATAGGTGGAAGATATAAATTTATAAGAAGAGTAGCTTTTACATTCGAATATTTCTACACAAACAATGTAACTGCAGACAATATTTATTACTATCCCCTATCTATTGGTTTCGATATTGAAACTGGCGGGCACGTATTTCAAGTATTCGTTACTAATTCTAGAGCAATGGTTGAGGATGGATTTATTGGAGAGACAACAGGTAATTGGCTAGATGGAGGTTTATACTTTGGCTTTAATATATCTAGAGTATTTGCTATTGGAAGTAGTAAAAAAGAAGAACACGTAGAATAATAAACATTAAAATATATAATTATGAAAAATAAATTAATCTTATTAATAGCTATTGTGTGCTTATCTATAAGCTCGCAGGCTCAGAAATATATTACTAAAACAGGATCAATTAAGATGTTTTCTGAAACACCTGTTTTTACAATAGAAGGAGAAAATAGAAAAGTAGCAAGTGTATTAAATATAGAAACTGGAGAAGTAGTTTCCTCTACTTTGGTACGTTCGTTTAAATTCGAAGAAGCACTTGTAGAAGAACATTTTAACGAAAACTATATTGAGTCTCATAAATTTCCTAAATCTATTTTTAAAGGGAAAATTATTAATTTTAAAAGCATAGACTTTTCTAAAAGTGGAACTCACGATATTGTTTTCGAAGGAAAACTAACAATTCATGGTAAGACAAATTATATTAAAGAGAAAGGTAAATTAGTTATTAAAGATGGTGTAATAACCACAACAATTGAGTTTCCTGTATCTTTAAAAGCATACGAAATAGAAATAGAAAAAGCATATAAAGATGCAATTAAAGATGACATCTTACTAATAATACATTTTAATTACAAGCTTTATAACAAAACAAAATAAAAACCCAAAAAAGAATTTGATAACTTTTTTTTTAAAATACTTAAATTATGAAGAAAAAACTTAAAATATTTCTAATAGTTCTGTTTATTGGAATAGTAGTTGGATTATCAGTTGTATATTATATTTTTAATATGCCACATCGCGATGTAAAGAACGAAAAACCTTCTTATACAATTGAAGCGAGTCTGCTTTTCGAAGAATATAATAATGATGAAAATGCTTCTAATACTAAATTTGCCAACAAAGTTTTACAGGTAAGCGGAGAAATTGTAGAAATTTCAATAGATGAATATCAGGTTTCTATTACATTAGTAGACGAAATGGAGGGTGTAAATTGTGCTCTAGATAGCATGACTATTGTAAAGCACAGAGCATTTATTGACGAGTTAAAAATAAACGATAAAATTACCCTAAAAGGCAAATGTGATGGCTTTGATATGATTATGGGAGTTGTTCTTACTCGCTGCTTTATTATTAAGTAAAATAGATAAATAATCTTAACATATATATTAATCTTTGTTTTGCTCTAAGAATTTTCTTAATAATTTAAGATAATCTTAGAGCTTTTTTATGCAAGGTTAAATATTAAAATTTCTATCAACTATAGTTTAATAAATATACGCTTCAAATTAGTTAAAATAATTTAAGGTTAAACTAGTAATAATTAACAATTTATTAAAATATTTTTTTAATTTATATAGATTTCTATAAGAGTATTACAGTATTTTAACATTGTATAATCATCTTTGTGTTTAATTGAGTTTATACTAAATTTAGTATACTCTGCATCATTCATATTTAAAAAAACATCTATTGCGTTCTTAAAATCTTCGTTAGTTTTGCAAACTATACCATTCTCATTATTCAATACAAACTTATTGTTTTCTCCAACATCACTAGCAATTGTAGGGACTCCAACCGATAAGTATTGCTTCGCTTTAAATGCTGATTTAGAGCGGTTAAACAAATGATTGGTCATTGGTGATACTCCAATATCAAATTTAGAAATCTCGTCATACACCCAATCATCTTTATCCCAAATTAAATTCTTCAAAATACTGATTTCAATATTCTTATTTTTTTTAAAATAGTTATATATAAGCGGAATATCCATTTCATTTTTTATACCTATTAATGTCACTTTTATAGGTTTATCTATTAATTTTAAAACTGGGAATAAAATGTTATACATACTTTTTTTGTGTGAAAAATCTTTTGTTTTATTATTTCCATTTCCAAAATCTCCAACCCATCCGATGTTCATTATTTCATTTCTTTCTTTTTTAACTATATTATGTTCAGTTACAGGTGATGTGAGAATATATACGTTTTTATTAAATGTTTTACAATATTTCATTAATTCTTCGCTGCCCACAGAAATGATACTGCATTTTCTCAAAAAAAAATGAAGTGATTTAGGATTACATCTTAAATATTCAGCGTCATCAATATCAAACTGTGTTCTTTTAGGTTGAAGTAGCACAATTATCTTTAATAAATTTGCATAAACCCTATTACTAATTACCTTCTGAATAACAATAATTGAGTTCCTTTTTCTGAATAATAATACACTAAAGAACACTATAATAAACCTTAACAACCCTGGTATAGTTCTTGTTGGAAACACAAAATCGTTTGATATCCCATAGCTTTTATATAAAAAGGTTACTGGATAATATCCTCTATACCTAGTACTTGGTCCATTTAAATTATATGATGCAAACCAATATATATGTTCAATTTTATTCATAATATGTTCCTACCCTCGATTATTCTCTTGTTTTATATACAAATT
>DAOVTE010000152.1 GCA_030627705.1 Bacteroidales bacterium | reverse complement strand
TATGGTTCAATGGAGTAAAATTTATCGAAATAACCCTCAAAGTCAGTTTTGGCACCATATTTATGATGAAAAATGCTACGGATATTATCAATATCACACACAATAATAATTTGATCAAAACCAAATTTATTAGTTTTTTGATTACCTGAATTATTATAATTTGCAGAAAATATATTTAAAATTCTGAAGATATGTTCTGGGTCAAGTCTGTCTAAGTCATCAATAATTAATACTTTTTTTTCTTCAATTACTTCTAATGTTTCGGATATAATATTTGTAATAAAATTACTCTCATATGCTGTTCCTGTGTTTTCCGATATATCTTCTAGGAATTTAGTTGCTCTTCTTCGTTTTTTAACCGTATTATTATTCGTGAATTTATTATACTCTTCGGCAATATCAAATAAATCACTTAAAATTTCTGTATTATCAGATATTATGGATAATGGATTATATATTTTATTTAGTTGTTTAGCTGCTTTCTCAATTAATAACCTAGGATTTGATTTAATGAAATTTAATGTGCCTTTTGTATTATTTTTCACATTATTAATAATGCTTTCTTTTTTAATTTCGATTTTACTTAAAATATCATATTTAATCAACTCAAATATATCTTCGTTTTTTGAAACTTGGTAGTTAACAGGATAAATAAAAAATGCTTTATGGACTTCTGAAAATTCATCGAAAAAATTATGTAGAAAATATGTCTTTCCTGTACCATATTTTGAAGAAAAAACAATGTTTACATTATTGGGTTGAATAATATGGGTCGAAAATTTATTTGCAACGCTTATTGATTTTACTTCTCCATTATTTGTATTATCTATCATAACTTATAATATTTATTTTGTTCACAAATGTAACAGTAATATATTGTAGGTTTTTAATTTGTTAATAAGTTTGGAAAAACAATGTTATATATTATGTTTTTTTAAACGAACAAGAATGTTCGTTTTACTTTGTACAATAAAGAGAAATCACTAATATTTAAAATATGTAATTCTGTAAAAACAACTCTGAAGGGTTTGTTGTTGGATTGCTTTTAATTATTAGTGAAGCTTGCAGTAGTGATTACCAGAATGCATTTATATTCTTATGCCTATAACAACAATATCGTCTGTTTGGTCATTCTTTCCTTTCCATTCATTTAAAGTGTTTTCTAATACAATATTTTGTTCTTTAAGGGGTAAGTGGTTTATCTTAAGTAAAAGTTCCTTAAACTTTTTTATCATGAATTTTTTATTTCTTTTGCCTCCCATTTGGTCTGGATAGCCATCGGAGAATATATAGATTACATCATTTTTTTTAAGTTGAATTTCGTGGCTTTTAAAATCGACTTCTTTTATATAATATCCAATTGGATTTCTTGTGGCTTTATATTCTATTAATTCATTGTTTCTTATCATCCATAGAGGGTTATATGCACCTGAATAATTTAATATATTTGTTTCTGTATCGAGAACACAAAGTGCAATATCTAACCCATTATTATTTTCAGAACCAAATGTTTTAAATGTATCCTTAATTTTTTTTCGTAAAAAGTTTAGAACAACATTAGGTTCATTTATTTCTTTCCTGCTAGCAATATCGTGTAGATATACAATACCTAGCATTGTTAGAAATGCTCCGGAGACACCATGCCCTGTGCAATCTGCTGCAGCAAATACTACATTGTTGTCAAATTTATTTATATAATAAAAGTCGCCAGAAACTTTGTCTTTAGGTTTGTATAATACAAAATGTTCTGATAAATATGTATTTATTACATCTCTGCTTGTTAGTAGAGCTTGTTGAATTGTTAGTGCATAATTAATATTATCAGTTAATTGTTTATGCACTTCTTCAATTTTATTTTTACTATCAGCAAACGCTTTTTCGTATTCTTTACGTACAGTGATATCTCTTACCATACCAGCAGCATTCCATTTGTTATCAATCTTTATTGCAGAAAGAGATAATTCTAAAGGGAAAGTAGTACCGTCTTTTTTTAATCCTATTAGTTCTACTTTTCTATTGATAATATTACCTTTACCTGACTTTCTGAAAAGAGCAAATGCACTATGTGCTTTATCTCTATGTTTCATTGGAGGTAGTATGTCGTGTAAATTCTTACCCAATACTTCTTCTTCTGAATAGCCAAATATTCTATATGCAGCAATATTCCACATTGCTATTTTTTCGTTGTTATCAATAAGTATAATAGCATCATTAGATGAGTTAGTTATTTTTCTAAATTTTTCTTCACTGTCTTTAAGTGCTTTTTCTATTTTCTTATTATGTGTTATGTCATAAAAAACAGTTAACTTTGATTTATCATCTAAAATAACATTTCTTACGTTGTAATATTTATCTTTAAATTTATGCTCATATTCAATATTTATTTTGGTTTTAAGTTCTTCGTAAACACACCAACTGCACTTTTTTTCTAGGTTGTAAATTGCTTTATAGCATTTTTCACCAATCTTGTTTTTTCCTAACTTGTTAGATAAAGGTTCATTTAAATAGGTGATATTATATTCTTCATCATTTATATATAAACCGTCTGAGAAGGTATTTAGTAGTTGAGTAAAATTTTTATTATTATATT
This sequence comes from Bacteroidales bacterium, assembly GCA_030627705.1. Classification (GTDB taxonomy): domain Bacteria; phylum Bacteroidota; class Bacteroidia; order Bacteroidales; family JAFGXI01; genus DAOVTE01. The sequence continues at coordinate 4,566 of DAOVTE010000152.1, read as the reverse complement.
TTAGTATTTTTTCTTTTTCTTCTAGATTTTTTTTTGTTGAAATAAAACTATCAATATTATTTATAAGTTCTTTGTTTAATTCTGCATAACTTTTATTATTAAGTTTTTTGTTAATGCTATGTAATTCTGATGTTTTTCCATCTAAAATAAGTTGTAATTCATCAAATAATACCTTTTTATTTTTAACAATTACTCTTATAGCAAAGTATCCTGAAAATATTATTAATAAGAAAAGAATTATAGCACTTATTAAACGATTATTGAAATTGGAAATTAATTTTTGTTTAACGCTTTTCTTAGTCATATTAATAGACAAGATACCTCTAAGTTCGCCTACTTTATAGTTATATGATTTGTTATAATTATCTCTTATTATTGGAATTGCATTTTCTTGTTTTCCGTGACACTTGAGACAAGACTGTTCAATATAAAGTGGAACCGCATAATAAAAAACAGTGTCATAGTCTGTAAAGAATGATTTTTGTTTTGGATTATTATTGAAAAATGATATTATTTTATTTTCATATTCATTTGCTTTATTGTTTGGGTTTCTAGGTCTGTCAGAAACAGTTCTAATGGTTGTGTTGTTATTAATAATATTAGAAAAATTAGATGCTAGTGCTTCGGTAGTTTTTACAGGAAGAAGGTTTATTGTTTTTTCGTTAATTTCAATATGACTATCATTAAATGCATCTTGATAAGTTTTTCTTAAAGACATTAATAATGCGGAAATTGTTTCAGATTCTTCTTTTACAATTAAGTGAATTAGTATTTTATCTCTATTGTTTTGAATAACAAAACTAAAAGCAATAATTGTAAATACGACAATAGAAAATATTAAAAATATTATAAATTCTCTTTTCATATTATTTTTAGTTTATTATTCTTGATACAGCACCAAAGGCAATTGCTTTATTATCTTTGTAAATAACATGACCTATTACTTGAGTGTGTATTATACTTCCATTTTTATGAATGTAATCTAATTCAACAGATATATTAAGTTCTTTATCTGAACTAGCTAGAGCTTTTGCAATTGTCTTATTAAGAATTATTAATGATTCTGATGTATGTAGATGAATAATTCCAATAATTTCTATTTCTTCTTTTGTATAGCCTGTTAGTTTTTTGCAAGAAGGACTTATGTATAAATTCTGCATTTTTATATCAATCATCCATATAAAATCATCAATTGCATTTGTAAGCAGTTCATATTTTTCGGTTTTTTCTTTTATTATTTGCTCTGCTATTCTTCTTTCTGTAATATCTCTGAAAGAACCTAAAATAACGGAATTACCTTCGTATTCTACTACTTTGCCAGATACTTCTATAGGAATGTATATTCCATTTTTATCTATAATAATTGTTTCGAAAGGTGCTAATTTTTCATCTTCAAACACATGCTTTGTTTTTCTCAAGTATTTAGAAATTTCGCTTTTAGGAATAAAATTTGCGATATTTTTCTCTAAAATTTCTTTATGAGTATACTCTGTTGATTCATATGTTGTTTTGTTCGCATAAATTAATTTACCAGTTTTATCAGTAATAAAGATACTATCGTTTACAGAGTCAAGAATTCTTTCATATTTTTCTTTAAGTTTTTTTAATTTTATATCGTTTGTAACGTCTCTAATAATTCCTTCAATGCCAACAAAAACATTATTTTTGTATACTGCACGTGCATTTATTTTAGCATGTTTAATTTCTCCTTTACTTGTTTTGTAATCAAATAAAAAATCATTAATATAATTCTCTCTTAATATTTTTAATGTAATTAGTTTAACATCAGTTTTTGAAACATCCCAGAATGTGGTTAAAGGTTTGCCAATAATTTGGCTAATATTTTCTATTTCAAGGTGTTTATTAATAGATGAACTAACTTGTTTATAAATAAATTTTTTGTTTGTTCTAAAATAAACATCTTCAAAGTTGTTAATTGTATCTTCAAACTCCTTTACAGACTCAGTAATTATTTTTTTTTGTTTTTCACTTTTTGTGCTAATTTCTATATTTTGTCTTAAAGATTCTAAATATCGTGTTTTAGTTTCGTTCGTTTTTTGTTTGTTTTTTTTAAACTTTAGAATAATGTATATAGATGCTATTAGTATTATAAACAAAAAAGATGCTGCTAATGCATATCTTTGAGTTGTTTTACTAAAATTATTTTGTTGTTGTATATTAGCATTTTGAGTTACTAATTCTTGACCTTTATTTACGAATACATAGGCAGAATCCTGATTTGCATCAATATAATAACTACTTAAATTATTTAATGCATTAACAATATTTGAATCGTTATTTGAAGTAGCAACAATTTGTTTTAAGCTATCTAAATTGCTAATATTAGAAGCATTTACTTGGAAAAACATTATTGTAATAACAAATACTATAATATAGTATTTAATCATTATTAAATATTTTAATATTTTTTTGTTTAAAGAATTCTGCATATTTTTGATCTGATATTAAAATATGATCTATAAGCCAATCTTTAAGAAAATTAATTAAATCAAAAGCGACAAATTCTTCTCCTTTTCTAAATCTCTTACTTATATCTTTTATTTTATTAACAAATTCTTTATGCTCAACTATATGACTTTTCTCTAAGTTAAAGTTATACTCAGCAAACAATTTTTCTTCTTCGCCAAAATGATAAATTGTATACTGCACTAATTCGTCAATAATATCAGCCATTTTTTCCTTTTGACTTTCTGCAACAATAACGTCATGTAATTTGTTCAATACTTTTACTATAACTTTATGTTGTACATCAATTGCGGGAATATTTGTGCTGAATGAATCATCCCATTTAAAGAATTCTGAGCTCATTTTTTTTATTTTAATGTGTATTACAAATATATAGATTTTTTGTTTAAAAATCATTGTTTTTTTTGTATTTTTTTTAAAAAAACTATTATATGAGTTATTTATAATGTATTATGAAACAACCATTTGAACTCTTGCTCGTATTATTAAGATCGTATTATTATTAAATGAATAAATAATTTTTTATTTTAATTAGACCTCAATTCCTGCAACTAGCACATCGTCTAATTGATTACTATTTATCTTCCGATTATCAAATTCTAGTGCTATTAATGTATCTTGTTTGGTCGAAAGAAAGTTTGTTAAGTTTTAATATCAACTAGCAATATTCGCTTGGGTGTTGAAAAAGGTCAGGTTTATGCTTGGTCACGTTCGAGAATGGGTGGCTGGGCAATTGCTCAGAGTCCTATTATGCGAACAACAATAACTGTAGACAGATTGCACAGAAATGGATATATTTCTTTTTCGGAGCAATTTGCAAAATTCCGAAGAATTGTACCACAAAATGTACAGTTAAATTTTATCTAATGAACCGCTGTATACGAGAACCGCTTGGTTTATCCTGAACATTATTGAATGATCTGGTGGTGTGAGAGGTGTACTGGCGGAGTTACTCCATCAGCCATCTCGATTGGCGGTATGTTGATTGTCATCTTTTAATTTATTTAAATAATTTATCCAATAAATATTAATTTCTTTTAAATATTCCAATGATTCAGGAATTAATCCAGAACCAAATTTCATATTATATTTTTCCGTATATGATTTAGCTAATTTGTAACCCTGTTCTGGAAAATCAAGATATATAAAGCAAGAGATAGCTTCTTCAACGATAAATATGTTCCAGTTCTTAATAATTCTAATATCTGTCCATTTTTTACTTTCTATTTTATTTTGATAATTTTTTATTTTATGTCTTAATATCTCTAGTTTTTTTAAAGTAGTAATTTCAATGTTTAAAGTGTTGGTTTTAGTAAAATCATTTATTATTATTTTCATTAACTGTAAACTTTCATTTATTGGGATTTCCAATGAAATATCATCTTCTAAATAGTTTATTCTACTATTAATTTTTTTTGATACGAAATAAGCAAATTCAAGCATTGCCAAACAATCCCTACATAAATATTTTATTACCGTTAATCTTGTAATCGATATTACATATCCATCAAAGTTGATTAATTCTTTTTCTATTTTCTTTAGTTTAGATATTCTTTTTTCTATTTCTGTTATTCTTTTCAAATCTATTTTCATCGTAAGAATTCATTGTCGCAATTACCGCCAACGGTAACCGGAAGCTTTATAAAAATATCAAAAATACAAATATTTTGTTACAAAGTCAAAAGTTAGTTTGTAAATTTATTCCAGAGGGTGTAAGTCCCTTGTGGGCAGGATTAGAGCCTGAACCATTAGTAAGAGGCAAGCTTGTTTACCGTGAGGTATTGAGTGAAGGAAGCCCAACTACAAAAGTCGGTACTGACGAACAGGAACTGAATATGAGGCGAATTTGAGTAGGATAAGCTTGCACACCTAAGCAACGTCCCAATGCAAAGGAGAAAATTGCTCAAATATGTAGATTCAGCAGTAATTGATGGAAGGAATAAGCTTTTACCAGGGGAGGTCTTTGTAACTACGAGTTAGTAAAGCAAAGAAGTCAGCCGAAGTCATAGTAGGAAACGCATTGTAATGATGCCTAGTGGTAGTATAAAAGAAAGTGAAACTGATAAGAAGCCGAAGCCG
>DAOVTE010000166.1 GCA_030627705.1 Bacteroidales bacterium | reverse complement strand
CAAAATTAATAGATGAAATGTATGCTTCGGATAATCAAATTTTGGTTTACCCAGCAGGTTTAGTTTCTAGAAAGAATAAAGGGGTAATTAGAGATTTAACTTGGCAAAAGAGCTTTGTGTCAAAAGCAAAATCGTTTGATAGAGATATAATTCCTGTTTATATTGATGGTAAGAATTCTAACTTTTTCTACAGATTATCGTCGTTTAGGCGTAAAATTGGAATAAAAGCAAATCTGGAAATGTTTTACCTTATTGATGAATCTTTTAAACAAAAAGGCAACACAATATCTATATATTTTGGGAAACCAATATCGCCAGAAATATTAGATTACAAGGTATATAAGTCTACAGAATGGGCTGAAAAAATTAAATCTCACGTATATTTATTAAAAAATGATGTAAATTTAGAGTTTGAAACTAGATAATATTGCGATATGGACAATGTAAAAAGAGTAATAGAACTTAAAAAAGAACTAGATTTATTACGTCCTTTAAAAAAAGAGGACGAGCAAAGAATAATGCTAAAATTTAGGTTAGATTGGAACTATCATTCTAATAATATTGAAGGAAACTCTCTTACGTATGGCGAAACAAAAGCATTATTATTGTTTGGCATAACCGCCCAAGGTAAACCCCTAAAAGACCATTACGAGGTAACGGGACATAATCATGCTATCGAATTAGCAATAGCTATTATTAAAAAGAAAAGACCTTTAACTGAAAACTTTATTCGAGAATTACATTCTTTAATTCTTAAAGAATCGTATGAGGTTGATGCATTAACTCCAGAAGGAAAACCAACAAAGAAAAAAGTAAATGTTGGTGAATATAAATTAGTACCAAATCATGTAAAAACAAAAACGGGGGAGATATTTAGGTTTGCAAGTCCGGAAGAGACTCCTGCAAAAATGAATGATTTAATTAATTGGTATAGAGAAAGTCTTGCCGATAAAAATAAGAATTCAATATTGTTAGCTTCCGAGTTTCATTATAGATTTATAAGAATACATCCTTTTGATGATGGAAACGGAAGAACAGCAAGAGTATTAATGAATTTTATATTAATGCAATTTGGGTTTCCTCCTGTAATTATTAGAACGCAAGATAAAGAGAATTATATTTCTGCATTAATGCAAGCAGACGCGGGAATGCTAGAACCATTTGTAGAATATATTGCAAAGAATTTAATTACTTCTATAGAATTAATGATAAAAGGAGCAAAAGGAGAAAGTGTTGAAGAGCCTGATGATTTAGATAAAGAAATAGCATTGTTAGAACAGAAATTAAACACTATTGGTAAGCCTATAAAAGCTCTTAGGACTAAGTATAGTATTGCAGAGGTTTATGAATATTCGGTTATTCCTTTGATCTTTAAATTTATGAAGAAGGGTAAATTGCTAGATAAATTTTATGCAAAAAAATCATACAGCTTGTCGCTTGATAATTCTAGTTATTATAAGAATCTAGATGAAAAATTTTTAAAAAGTCTTAGCAAAGATATAAAAGAAAACACAAGCATTATTAATTTTTTATATAGGCACAATGCTTTTAGCCATGATGGTTTTGAAGAGTTTAGTTATGTTTATGAAATAAGTTTTAACTTTAACGTTACAAGGTATGATGTTGCAGTGAAAGGTTTATCGTTTAAGAAACTATACAACGAGCAATTAACAGAAGAAGAAATAAATCAGTTAGTAAATTCAGAAATAAGAAGGCATAAAGAAACCATAGAAGAAAAAATAGAAGAAATAAAAAAACAAAAATAAATATTGGTATGTACTTTTTAAACCTTTTACGTTTAAACTTTACAACTTTATAAACCATAAGTAAAAAATGAAAGACGTAATAAATCCAATAGACAGAGAAATTCTAAAGAAAGAATTAACAAAAGAACGTTTGTTAAGACCAACAAATTATAGCGATAACGAGATCTACGTAATTACCCATCACGATTCGCCAAACCTAATGTTGGAGATTGGAAGGTTACGTGAACTTACATTTAGAGCAGCAGGTGGTGGTACAGATAAGGAAGTAGATATAGATAGTTACGACACATCCGACGAAAGCCCATACAATCAACTAATTGTTTGGGATCCTGAGAAAGAAGAAATACTAGGTGGTTATAGATTTATGTTCGGCGATAAAGCTGTACAAGACGCATCGGGAAAATATTTAATGGGAACTACTGGCTTGTTTGAGTTTTCTGAAGAATTTGAGCAAAACTATCTATCATATTCAATAGAATTGGGACGTTCTTTTGTTCAACCACTTTATCAGAGCAGAGCAGCAGGAAGAAAAGGAATGTTTGCCCTAGATAATTTATGGGACGGATTGGGAGCATTAATGGTTGATAATCCTAGAATGAAATATTTCCTTGGAAAAGTAACTATGTATATGGATTTTAACAGAAATGCAAGAGATTTAATTCTGTATTTTATGGAGAAACAATTTCCCGACACAAATAAATTAGTTTATCCAAAAGATCCAATATTTATTGAAGGAGATAAAGAAAAATTGGCATCAATAATAAATGGTGCAACTTACAAAGAAGATCATAAAATATTGTCGAGAGTAGTAAGAGATGAGGGCGAACTTATCCCTCCATTAATTAATGCATACTTGAATCTCACACCGTCTATGCTAAGTTTTGGAACATCAATGAATAGTCATTTTGGAGAAGTAGAAGAAACAGGAATATTAATTACAATAGACGACATTTACGACGATAAAAAAGAACGACACGTAAATACTTATATTGAATATTTAGCTTCTAATAATAAATAGATATTTAAACCCTAAACTTTCTGTATTTTAGAAATTATACTAAAAATGAAACCTAAAACAATAAACGTAATAACACTTGGCTGCTCAAAAAATCTTGTAGATTCCGAAGTATTATTAAAGCAGTTCGAGTCTAATAATTTTGAAATTACTTACGATAATTTCCAAGAATATTCGGATATCACAGTAATAAATACCTGTGGTTTTATAAACGATGCCAAGGAAGAATCTATAGATACAATTGTAGATTTTATAGAAGCAAAAAAACAAGGTAAAATTCAAGAACTCTATGTAATTGGTTGTTTATCTGAGCGATATAAAGAACAATTAGAAAAAGAAATTCCAGAAGTAGATAAATATTTTGGGGTAACCAATATTAAAGATATTGTGGAAAATATTGACGCTGATTACAAAAAAGAATTAGTTGGCGAAAGATTTTTAACCACACCAAAACATTATGCATATCTAAAAATTTCGGAAGGCTGCGATAGAACTTGCTCGTTTTGTGCAATTCCGTTAATTAGAGGAAAACATAAATCTAAACAGTTTGATGCTGTAATTGCCGAAGCAAAATACATGGTAAAACAAGGAGTAAAAGAATTAATTCTAATAGCTCAAGATTTATCTTATTATGGTGTAGATTTATATCAAAAACAGCGTTTGCCAGAGCTTGTAGAAGCATTGTCGGAAATTGAAGGTGTAGAATGGATAAGAATTCATTATACATATCCGAATAATTTTCCGAAAGATTTATTGCGAGTAATGCACGAAAAATCTAATGTTTGCTCTTACTTAGATATTGCATTGCAACATGTTTCAGATAACGTATTGTCAGTAATGAAAAGAAATATTACAAAGCAGCAAACCTACGAGCTAATTGCAGATTTTAAAAAGCAAGTCCCTGGAATAAATTTGCGTACCACCTTATTGGTTGGACATCCTGGTGAGACAGAGCAAGATTTTAACGAGCTTATAGATTTTGTAAAAGAAGTACGTTTCGATAGACTTGGAGTTTTTACATATTCAGATGAGGAAAATACATATGCTGCCGATAATTATTCCGACGATTTATCTCAAGAAATAAAGCAAGAGCGAGCTGATAAAATTATGGATATCCAACAGCAAATTTCTTTGGAATTAAATCAGCAGAAAATAGGCAAGCATTTAAAAATTGTAATTGATAAAATAGATGGTGATTTTTATATTGGACGTACCGAATTCGACTCGCCAGAAGTAGATAACGAAGTTGTTGTACCACTAGAAAATAACGACCTAGAAATTGGCAAATTCTACAATGCAGAAATTATCGATGCCGAAGATTACGATTTAATTGCTAAGATTGTTTCGTAGAAATTAAAATTGTATTAATTTAATGCTTTTAAAAAACTTTTTTTTGAAGAAATTAATCATAATATTATTGGCAATAGTCTTTCTTTCCTGCAATAAAAAAGAAGAGAATATAATTATTGGTGGAATAATTACAGGTAATTATAAAACAGAAACAATTGCAAACGCTAATATTGTTTTAATGGCAAAACTTATGGAGTCTAGTTCGTATTCTAGCACTTTTACAACTCTAGAAACCGTTTACACAGACGAAAAAGGCGAGTATATAATAAATATAGAGGCCGTAAGAGCAACAGAATATAAGATATCAGTTTTTAAAGAAAATTATTTCGATAAAACAGAGATTTATTCCCCAGACGATATTTCTATAAGTGAAGAGAATAGTATTAATATATTTTTAAATTCCATAGCGTATATAAAAATTAACGTAAATAATTTATTGCCTGCAATAGCAAGCGATTATATGTTTTTTAGTATTTTTGGTCTCACAGAAAATTGTTATGATTGTTGTTCAGAAGAAAAGTTTGAATTTTACGGGGAAAATGTTTCGGAAATAATAAAATGTAAAATTCCTGGAAATCAAGATGTAGCAATACAATGGAATGTTAAATCTGGTAGCGATATGATTTTATATAAAGACACCTTTTTTGTTAATAAATTTGATACAACATCGTATAACATAAATTATTAGAGTTTGATAAGTTTCGATATAATAATAGTAGGAATAGTACTAGTTTTTATACTAATCTCATTGTATAAAGAGCTAATGGGACCTGCATTTACATTTTTATTAGCAGTTTCGGTACTGGGCCTTTTTAAAATTATTACCCCCGCCGAAATTTTAAGCGGATTTGCAAACGAGCAAATTGTAGTAATAATAATGCTTCTTTTATTGGGCGATATTATCAGAAAAGAATCTATTATAGAAATTATTTTCGACAAAATATTTAAATCTGCAAAAAGCTATAAAGGTTTTATGGCACAAATGATGGTTCTTGTAGGAGGATTTTCCGCATTTTTAAACAATACCCCTTTAGTTGCTGTAATGATGCCATATGTAGATTCATGGAGCAAGAAAAATAAGATATCATCATCAAAATTATTAATGCCATTATCATTTGCGGCAATTCTTGGAGGAACTGTAACCCTTATTGGAACCTCAACAAATTTAATTGTTAATGGACTAGTAATAGATCAAAAAATAATTCCTAATTTCCCTTCATTGGATATGTTCGATTTTACTATAGTAGGATTACCAATGTTTATTATTGGATTTTTTTATATACTATTTTTTGGAGAAAAGTTATTACCAAATAATCTAGAAAATATAGATGAAATAATTTCAAAAACTAGAGAATATACTGTAGAAGTACAAATAAGAAAGAGCTCACATCTAATAGGAAAAACAATTGCAAGTGGAGATTTGCGTAATCTAAAAGGTTTGTTCCTTGTAGAGATTGTACGAAATAATTTTACTCTACAAGTAGTTACTCCAGATACTCTTTTATTAGAAGGTGATATTTTATTCTTTGCAGGTGATACCGCAGATATTGCTGATTTGGTAAAACCTGAATCAGGACTTACTTTTCCAGAAATGGGGATGTATAAAAAACGCTCCTATACAGAAATTATAGAGGTAGTAATTTCTCATAATTCCCCTTTAATGAATACCAATGCCAAAGATGTTAATTTTAGATCTAGGTATGATTGTGCTGTTATTGCTGTACACAGAAATGGTGAAAAAATAAAGGGTAAAATAGGAACAATTAAATTAAAAGCAGGAGATGTATTATTACTTATTGCAGGTTCTGATTTTTTAAAAAAAACAAATGATCTTACCGATTTCTATTTTATTTCTAAAGTAAAAGAAATAAAACGTAAAGAAAATTATAAAATAATTATTCTAATTGGCGGAACTGCATTAGCAATATTACTATCAATATTAAAGATAATGCCTTTATTCTTATCACTAATAGTTTTGTTTATTCTAATACTGTTTTTTAAAATTGCTTCGCCAAAAGATGTACATAAAAATATAGATTATAATTTAGCAATAATAATTGCTTTATCACTAGCCCTAGGAACAGCAATGATGAAGACTGGAGTTGCAGATATAATTGCCGATTTATTAATTAATTTATTTTTACCTCTTGGAAATATAGGAATGCTCTTTGGAATTTATATTATTACCGCATTTTTAGCTGCTTACATTACAAATAAAGCTGCTGTAGCAATTATTTTCCCAATTTCTTTAACTATGGCTCTGCATCTAAATGCCGATCCAATGCCATTTATCTTAGTAGTTTCATTTGCAGCAGCAGCAAATTTTATGACACCAATTGGATACCAAACAAACCTTATGGTGTACGGGCCAGGAGGGTATAAATTTAAAGACTTTTTTAAAGTTGGATTTCCTCTAACTATGATATATATGCTTGTAACGGTATTTATCTTATACTATTATTATTT
>DAOVTE010000198.1 GCA_030627705.1 Bacteroidales bacterium | reverse complement strand
TATATTTCAGTAGTTTTCGGCGAAGAATGCCTCAATAATGTTTGGATATACCTCAAATTTGTTCCTTTTGCTAACAAATGTGTTTCAAACTAATAATGTAAAGTGTGAAAGGCAATTTTTATATAGTGTTCTACATTAGTGATTAAGGTTTAATATAATTACTAAACCACCTTAACCAAAAAGTAATTTTTCTTACCTTTTTGCACAAGAATATATTTATCGTTTAGTAAAAACGACTTGTTTATTGTGCCTTCAATATCAGTAAATTTTTCTTTGTTAATACTAAGTCCGTTGCCTTTTATTGTTCTACGAGCTTCGCCTTTAGACGGAAAAATTTGAGTTTCTTCTGCTAATAAATCTATAATAGAAAGTTCGCTTTCTATTTTTTGTTTGTTTACTTCAAACTGAGGAACTCCTTCGAAAACAGCTAAAAAAGTATCCTCATCTATAGAGGCAAGTTGCTCTGATGTAGCTTTACCAAACAAAATTTTAGAAGCATTTACAGCAGAATCGAATTCTTCTTTAGAGTGAACCATTACTGTAATTTCTTCGGCTAATCGTTTTTGTAAATCTCTAAAATGCGGATTCTCTTTATGTGTAGAAACTAGTTCGCTTATTTCTGATTGCGTAAGTAAAGTAAATATTTTTATGTATTTTTCTGCATCTTCGTCGGATACATTTAACCAAAACTGATAGAATTTATATGGCGATGTGTAATTTGGGTCTAACCAGATATTTCCGCTTTCGGTTTTTCCAAATTTGCCACCATCGGCTTTTGTAATTAACGGACAAGTTATTGCGAAAGCTTCGCCTTGTTCTTTTCTACGAATTAGCTCGGTTCCTGTGGTTATATTTCCCCATTGGTCAGAACCTCCCATTTGTATTTTACAATTTTTCTCTTTGTAAAGATGTAAAAAATCTGTTCCTTGAACTAGCTGATATGTAAATTCGGTAAACGACATTCCGCTTTTAGATTCCGAAGATAAACGTTTTTTTACTGAGTCTTTAGACATCATATAATTTACAGTTAAATGCTTTCCTATTTCTCTAATAAAATCAAGGAAACTGTAATCTTTCATCCAATCGTAATTGTTTACAAGCTCGGCTTTATTTTCTGCGTTGGAATCAAAATCTAGAAGCTTTGCTAGTTGCTTTTTTAATGCTTCTTGGTTGTGTCTAAGCACTTTTTCGGTAAGTAAATTACGTTCTTGCGATTTGCCAGAAGGATCGCCAATCATACCAGTTGCGCCACCAACTAAAACAATAGGTTTGTGCCCCGATAATTGAAAATGTTTAAGCATCATTATAGAAACCAGATGACCAATATGTAGCGAGTCTGCCGTAGGGTCTATTCCAACATAAGCCGATGTTAATTCTTTTGCTAATTGTGTTTCGGTGTTTGGCATAATATCGTGTATCATACCGCGCCATTTTAATTCTTCTACAAAGTTCATTTTTCTAAATTTTGTACAAAAATAATAATTATACTTTTACGTATTACTACAAAACTTGTTTTTAATTGTTTTATAAGCTTTAAGAATATTACAAATCAACATTTCTGTATTTTCTAAACCAAACAATAAGTCCAGAAACTAGAATAAAGATAATTAGAAATCCTGCAATGGGAATAAATAGTATATAATATTTTCCAAAGAAGATTTTATACATTCGTGCTGTATGTATTTCTAAGGCAACATTCCAAAGAGAGATTGGTTGATTTTGTATTTCAGAATTCATATCTATGAATTTAGATTTTTTATCTATTGATGCTGCACCATTATTATAATCGAAATATATTTCGGAATTGTTATAATCTGTAGTAAAGCCAGCAACCATAAATTCGCCTAATGGTCTGCTTTTTTTCTTTGGACGAATATATTCTGTTTTCTTTATGTAATCTTCTATGTAATCTGTTTTGGTGTCCCACTCGAATAGGCCTTCGAACGAACCAATTAAATACTTATTGCTTTCTGTTTTCTTAAAAACAGTAATCCCCATTACGCTAAGTGGTGGCTGGGGGTAGAATCTTTTTAAATTACTTTGTAAATTATCGTCGGAATAATAAACTCCTTGATTTGTGGCTATAATATATCTTTCAAGCTGGTCATCGTATAAAACGGCTCTAAGCTTGTCGAACCAAGCATTTGGACTATCTAGTTCTGTAAATGGAATTTTACCAACTTTAGATTCTGCAATTGCAATTAAAAGTGGCGGACGTAAAAACATTCCTGTTGCTGTAGTAATAATTAAGAACAATATTGTTATCCATCCAATTTTATTGTGTAATTTTAGATTTGTTAGATTCCTTTTCTTTAATTTTAAAATACCTTTACCTTTATTAAATCGTCGCTTTACCACCATAGGAATAATAAAATATATTATTCCCGTTACACTTAAAAATATAAATATTAAACCAATAATATCAACAATAACTTTACCTGCTATTCCCCAAATTTCGCCAGAGTGAATCATCCACAGTGTTTTGAACATACCAACTTTATTGTCGTAATTTTCGGGCTTAGGAACTGTAATTACATCAAAATTACTTTCGTTAATTACTTTTATTAAATGCGACCTAGATAAGAAATGTAGATTGCCTTTAATTTCTAAAATATCAACAATACGTTTTTCGTGAATTGGAAGTTCTATTTTCTCCCAACTTTTAGCATGTTTATTGTATTTGTACGCACCAAAAAGTGTTCCCGCATAAAGCTGATTTCTTGATGATTTGTATATCTTACAAGTCTTTTTATTGTCTATTCCGGTTGGCAGCCCTGCGTTAAAATCTGAGAAATTATCAAATTTATTATTGGTTAGCCAAATTCCAATATTTCCGTAAAGCAAAATGCTATCGTTAGAAATTTTTATTGTTGATTTTAATCCGGCATTATTCCAATTATTGTATTGGTATTCTTCTGGTAGAATATTACGATTTACGTTTGCTCCCGATAAAAGCTCTCGGTGATTTAGAATTACTCCCGAAATTGAGAATAAAATAATAAAAAGCGTTAGGAATATTCCTAGCCACTTATGGGATTTCTTAAAAAAATTCATATCCACAAAAGTAAGTGTATATTTCCGATTTATTAATACCTATTTGTTGGTATTTAATACACATATTATTAGATAATAGATGGTAACACAACAATTTATAATTAATTATTACGTTTATTTAATTATTACGTTTAAAAAAATAATTAACTTTGTAGAAACCAAATAAACACTTTGCCTTATGATTAGTATTATTTTATCAATATTATTGATTTTTTCTCCAGCAGAGAATTCTAAAAAAGCTCGTAAGAATATGAATAAAGAAACTCCTCCAGGCACAGTTTGGGTAAAAGATAATCTTTATATAGATGCAACAGAACTTACTAATATAGATTATAGAGAGTACTATTTTTGGGTTAAAAATAATGATAAAGCTAATCTTTCTAATATTATATTGGATACTTTGGTATGGGAAACTCCACAAGGTTATATGCAGCCTTTTGTAGACAATTATCATAAACATGTTTCGTATTCTAGCTATCCTGTAGTTGGGGTTTCGCACAAACAAGCTGTTGATTACTGTAAATGGCGATCGGATAGGGTTAACGAAAGAATTTATAAGGAAGTTCATAAACTCGATTCTAGTAAGGAAATAAATATAGATACAATTCCAAAATATGTAAAATATAGATTGCCAACTATTGAAGAATGGGAATTCTCTGCAAAAGGAGGATTGAAAAATACAACTTATCCTTGGGGCGGATATTATTTAACGAATTACAAAGGAAGCGCTGTATGTAATTTTAACAAAATAGGTGATGAAAATATTATGCTAGGAGATTCTGTAAATAAATATGTTGTGGCAAAGAAAATTGTTCAAAATGGTGGATTTACTATATCAGACTATACAGATATTTCTGCACCAGTAAAAAGCTATTCTCCAAATAATTATGGAGTTTATAATACATCTGGTAATATTGCCGAAATGGTAAGTACTAAAGGAATTGCCAAAGGCGGTAGTTGGAAGCTTCCTGGTTATTATTGCCAAATAGATAAACAGACTACATACACAAAACCCCAAAATGATTTAGGGTTTAGATGTGTTTGCGAAAAACTTATAGATTGGAATTAAACTTCCCAATCGAAACCGTCTTTTTTATCTTTTACGGTAATACCAATAGATGCTAATTCATTTCTAATTTTATCAGATGTAGCAAAATCTTTATTTGCTTTTGCATCTAATCTTAAGTTTAGAACCATATCTACAACTTTTGCAAGCATATCGTTGTTGGTATCTGCTCCAGCTTGATTTTCGGCTTTCAGTCCTAAAATATCGCTTACAAATGTATTGAATAAAGCAGTAAGCTTTTCTAAATCTGATGCAGAAATTGTTTCTTTTCCGTCGTTTATAGAATTAATAATTCTAACTGTATCGAACAAATGAGAAATTACAATAGGACTATTTAAATCGTCGTTTATTGCTTTGTATAATTTGTCTTCTATCTCAGAAATATTTACAGATGTTTTATCCGAAGCCTTCAGTTTCCCTAAAGTTTCTTGTCCTGCAAATAGCCTTGTCATTCCTTTTTCGGCAGCTTTTAGCGCAGTATTAGAAAAATCTAAGGTGCTGCGGTAATGTGCTTGCAGAATAAAAAACCTAATTGTCATTGGGCTATATGATTGCTCTAGCAATTTATGCGAGCCTGTAAAAAGTTCGTCAAGTGTAATAAAGTTGCCCAATGATTTTCCCATTTTCTGACCATTAATGGTAATCATATTATTGTGCATCCAATATTTTACACTTTCTTTTCCGTTTGCTGCTGTAGATTGTGCAATTTCGCATTCGTGATGTGGAAATAATAAATCCATTCCACCACCGTGAATATCAAACTCTTTACCTAAATATTTTGCG
>DAOVTE010000074.1 GCA_030627705.1 Bacteroidales bacterium | reverse complement strand
AGACTTATATACCTTGTAATCTAATATTTCTGGCGATATTGGTTTTCCAAAGTATATAGATATTGTATTTCCTTTTTGTTTAAAAGATTCATCAATAAGATAAAACATTTCCAGATTTGCTTTTATTCCAATTTTGCGCCTAAACGACGATAATCTGTAGAAAAATTTAGAATTCTTACCATCAATATAAACAGGAATTATATCTCTATCAAACAATTTTGCTTTTGATACAAAGCTCTTTTGCCAAGTTAAATCTCTAATTACCCCTTTATTCTTTCTAGAAACTAAACCTGCTGGGTAAACCAAAATTTGATTATCCGAAGCATACATTTCATCTATTAATTTTGATGATTCTCTAGCTTGTGACCCATGTTTATTAATTGGTAAAAAAATATTATCAAGATTTGTAATTGCCATTAATATATCATTTACCAAGAATTTAATATTTGTGTGTTTTTTAGCAACGGCAGACATAAAAATATGACTTTCTAAACCTCCTAATGGGTGGTTAGCTGCAAAAACAAACCTTCCTTTATCTGGAATATTTTGTAAGCCATAAATATCTGCCTTTAAGTCGAACTCTTTTATAATACTATCGACATACTCTAGCCCCTTTGCATTTTTAAGCTGCTCAAAAGATTTATTAGACTCATCTTGATGTAAGATTCTTTTTATATATCGCAACACAAAATTAGGCAATGCTTTTAACAGCTTAGGATTCTTAGATTTAAGAATTGCTTCAATATCTACACGCACAGGTTTTTCTTCCATAAATATTCTAAGATTTGATTTGTTCAAAATTAATAAAAATATCTTAACCTCAAATATTTTTTATTTTTGTTAATAACCCAATTAACAATTGTTGAAAACCTAATTTTAACAATCTGTGATTTTGTTTATTGTAGTCTTTTTTAACATTAAGTTATTAACATGGTGGGAAATAGTGGATAATAGTGTGATAAAGTGGGATGTTTTTGTATATTTTTACTCTCGAATTACAAAACCAATTATGACAACGTTTATAGGTGATTATACATGTAAAGCAGACACAAAAGGGAGGATTACTCTACCTGCTGCTTTTAAACGACAGCTAAGTAGCGAGTCGGAAGGTCGCTTTGTTGTAAAAAAAGATATTTTCGAAAAATGCTTAATCCTTTATCCGCTTGACGAATGGCAAAGGCAAGTAGAAATTCTTAGAAGCAAAATCAATCCTTACAAAAAAGAGCACAACAGATTTGTTCGTGAATTTTACAAAGGAACAGCCGAAATGGTTTTAGATAATAGTAATCGAGTTCTTGTACCTAGAAGATTATTAGATTTAATTGGTTCTAACAACGAATTCGCGCTTGCCGGACAAGATGGTAAAATAGAAATTTGGGACAATAAAGTTTACAACGAGATTGGCAATCAACAAGATGATTTTGCAATGTTAGCAGAAAAAATAATGGGTGACACTTTAGAATAATTTTAGATGAAATATCATATACCAGTGCTTCTTAGTGAAAGTATTGGAGGTTTAGAAATAAAGCCCAACGGAATTTATGTCGATTTAACTTTTGGAGGCGGAGGTCACTCTAAAGAAATTCTAAAAAAATTAGACAAAGGGAAACTAATAGTTTTCGATCAAGATAGCGATGCTCAAAACAATATTATTAATGATGATAGATTAATATTTGTTCATCACAATTTCAAGTATTTTAGGAATTTCTTGAAGTATTACGGATACAAACAAGTTGATGGAATCTTAGCAGATTTAGGGTTATCATCACATCACATTAATAAGGCTGAACGTGGATTTTCTTTTAGATTCGATGCTAATCTAGATATGCGAATGAATAATCTATCAGAGTTTTCTGCTACAAATTTAGTTAACGAATACAGCGAAGAAGATTTAGCAAACGTGTTTTTTAAATATGGTGATTTAAGAAATTCTCGTAAAATATCAAGGTTGATAATTGATTATAGAGAAAACAAATCAATAAATACAATTGCTGACTTAACAGAAAGTTTAAAGCAGGTTACTCCAAAATTTAACGAACATAAATTCTTAGCTAAAATATTTCAAGCATTAAGAATAGAAGTAAATAAAGAGGTAGAAGCTCTGGAAGAAATGCTTAATCAAACTGAAAAATCATTAAAACCAGGCGGCAGATTAGTAGTAATTACATATCATTCTATAGAAGATAAGCTAGTAAAGAATTATATAAAAACAGGAAATACAGAAGGTAAACTGGAGAAAGATTTTTACGGAAATATAAATTCACCATTTAAAATAATAAACAGAAAGGTAATTGTACCAAGCGAAGAAGAGCTAAAAATAAACAATAGAGCAAGAAGCGGTAAGCTTAGAATAGCTGAAAAGAAATGAGTAAATTACTTAATGTGCAAATAAAATACTAAAAAACACAAACCAAAGTCCACTTAAAAAAGAGCAACAAAAAAGATTAAATAAATATAAAGTGAAACTATTTAAAAAAGTAAACCTAGATTTTATAACCGATAACGACGATTTGAGATTAATCAATATTGACAATTTCAAAAAAATTGATATTAGTAATTTTATCAGAAAGAATATAGGCTATATGATTTTTGTAGCAGCTTTAACAATAGCATATATAACAAACAGATACCATGCTGAAAAAATAGTGAGAGAAACATCAAAAATGGAAATAAAGCTCAAAGAACTTAAATCGGAACATATTGCAATTGCGTCGGAATTAATGCAAATAAGCAAACAATCTGAGGTAGCAAAAAGAGTTAGAGATAGAAATATTAACCTAGAAGAAGCAACGGAAGCACCAATAAAAATAGAAACAATAGAATAATTGAACACAAGAAATCAAATATTAAATAGAATTAAATTTGCCTATCTCGGAATAGTTATCTTTTCGTTGGCAATAGTTCTACGTATTTTATTTCTTCAGTTTTTCGAGAAACAACAATGGTACGATAAACAAAATCAAATTTCCGAAAGAGAAATTACCATAGAAGCTAATCGTGGCGATATTTACGCTGACGACAACAGACTTTTAGCAAGTTCAGTGCCTTTTTACGAACTTAGAATGGATTTAAAAACCGATGGCCTAACAGAAAAAATATTCGACGAAAATATAGATTCTCTAGCATATTATTTATCAGACCTATTTAAAGACAAGACTAAAACCCAATACAAAGACGATTTAATAAAGGCCAGATTAAAAGGCAACAGATATAAATTAATTCGTAGAAAAGCCACTTTTATTCAACTAAAAGCCCTTAAAACATTTCCGATCTTTAATAGGGGGAAATATAAAGGAGGCTTAATTATAAGACAAGAAAATATAAGAATTCAACCTTTTGGGAACCTTGCATCTAGAACTATTGGCAGGTATAAAAAAGGCAGAAATATAGTAGGTGTTGAAGGAGCCTATGATGCCGAATTACGTGGCACTAAAGGTATTCAGTTAATGCAAAAATTAAGCGGCGGAATATGGATGCCTGTGAGAGGCGGCACAACTATAGAAGCAATTGATGGCAATGACGTAATTACAACAATAAATGTGAACATTCAAGATGTTGCAGAGAGTGCCCTTTTTAAACAACTAATTAAACACGATGCGCACCATGGCACTGCAGTAGTTATGGAAGTAAAAACTGGCGAAATAAAAGCAATCGCAAATTTAAAACGCACAATAAATGGCAATTATAAGGAGTATTATAATTATGCGATTGGAGAAAGTGCTGAACCTGGTTCTACATTTA
Source organism: Bacteroidales bacterium (assembly GCA_030627705.1). Classification (GTDB taxonomy): domain Bacteria; phylum Bacteroidota; class Bacteroidia; order Bacteroidales; family JAFGXI01; genus DAOVTE01. The sequence goes on along the minus strand of DAOVTE010000074.1, from coordinate 8,535 downwards.
AATTAGCATCATTAATTATTGCTTTAGAAGACGGAAACATAAAGCTTAGTGATACAGTTGATACAAAAAATGGTGAAATAGAATATTATGGACAAAGCATGAAAGATTCCCATGATGGTGGATATGGTAAAATTACAGTACAAGAAGTTTTCGAAAAATCATCAAACGTAGGAGTTTCTAAAATAATTACAGATAATTATAAATCTAATCCTAGCAGATTTGTAGATCGCTTATATCAAATGAATTTAAACGAGAAACTTGGAGTTGAATTTAGAGGAGAGGGCGCTCCAAAAATTATCGATCCAACAGATACGCTTTGGTCTGGTCTTACACTTCCATGGATGTCTATAGGATATTCTGTACAAATAACCCCGTTGCAAACATTGGCATTTTATAACGCGATTGCAAATAATGGAAGAATGGTAAAGCCAAAATTCGTTAAAGAATTACGATATAGAGGTGAAACTGTAAAGCGATTCGATACGGAAATTCTAAATCCTTCTATTTGTTCTAAACAAACAATAGAATCAGCAAAAGAAATGCTTCTTGGAGTTGTAGAGAGAGGCACAGCCACAAACCTAAAGAATAAAAATTACAAGATTGCAGGAAAAACAGGAACAACTCAATTAGCAAATAAATCTAGCGGATATGGACAAAACTCAACAAGAACTTATCAGGCTTCATTTGTTGGATATTTTCCTGCAGACGACCCACAATATACCTGTATTATTGTAGTAAACAACCCCTCTAGTGGAGTATATTATGGAAACCTTGTAGCTGGACCAGTATTTAAAGAAATTGCTGATAAGATATATGCCTCAAGTTTTAATATTGGTAAAATTGACAACACAGAAAACCTACTTGCTGATGCTATTCCATACTCAAGATCTGGTTATAAAGATGATATTACATACGTATTAAATGATTTAAATATTTCTAAGATAGGTACTTCAAGCAAATGGATTAATACTCAAAAATTAGATACTGTAGTTAAATACTTTAACAATAGAATGGTTAAAGGAATAACGCCAAATGTAAGAGGAATGGGATTAAGAGATGCTATATTTTTATTAGAAAACAGAGGTTTTGAGGTTACAATTATTGGAAAAGGAGTTGTGAAATATCAATCTGTAAGTGCAGGCGAAAAATATAACAAAGGAGATAAAATTATTTTAAAACTTATATAATTAGTGAAAAGTTTAGAGCAAATATTAGAAAATATAGACATTATTGAAAGTATAGGTAATTTAAAAAAATCTGTAAATGAAATAATTTTCGATTCTAGAAAAGTATCAAAAGACGATATTTTTGTAGCAACCGTAGGAACGACTGTCGATAGTCATAAATTTATCGATTCCGCAATTAAAGACGGTGCAAAAACAATTATTCTAGAAAAATTACCAGAAACCATTTCTTCAGAAATCACATATATTCAAGTAGAAAATTCGCTTAAGGCTTTAGGAGTTTGCGCTTCTAATTATTACGAAAATCCATCAAATAAATTAAAAATTGTAGGTATTACAGGCACAAATGGAAAAACTACAATTGCAACTTTATTATATCAACTATTTAAAAAAGCAGGTTATGGTGTTGGCTTATTTTCTACAGTAAAAAATTACATTAACAATACAGAAATAGTTGCAACTCATACAACACCAGATGCTGTTCAAATAAATAAATTAATGAACGAAATGGTAATTGCAGGCTGCGAATACTGTTTTATGGAAGTTAGCTCCCATGCAATTGTTCAAGATAGAATTGCAGGTTTATACTTCGTTGGCGGAGTTTTTACAAATATTACGCACGACCATTTAGATTATCATAAAACATTTAAAGAATACATAAAAGCAAAAAAACAGTTCTTCGATAATCTTAGTAAAAATGCTTTTGCAATAACAAATTCCGACGATAAAAACGGAATGGTAATGCTGCAAAACACAGCAGCAAACAAACAAACATATTCGTTAAAATCAGTATCAGATTACAAATGTAGAATCCTAGAAAATCACTTCGGAGGTAACCTTTTAAGCATAAATAACATAGAGGTTTGGACAAAACTAATTGGCAATTTCAATGCATACAACTTGCTTGCAGTCTATGCCGTTGCTAAAAATTTAGGACTAGAACAAATTGAAATTTTACAAATAATTAGCGAATTAGAATCGGTAAGCGGAAGATTCGAATACATACAATCTGTAAATAATATTACCGCAATTATCGACTATGCACACACGCCAGATGCTGTAAAAAATGTTTTATCAACTATAGACGAATTACGAACAAAAAACGAGCAAGTAATTACTGTGATTGGTGCAGGCGGCAACCGCGATAAAACAAAACGTCCAGAAATGGCAAAAATTGCAACACAATTTAGCGATACAGTTATTTTAACATCAGATAATCCTAGAAATGAAAATCCAGAGGATATTATTAACGATATGTTGGCTGGTGTTGATGCATCAAATACTAGAAAAACATTAACAATTATCGATAGAAGAATGGCGATTAAAACTGCCTTTATAATGGCAAAATCGAACGACATTATTCTAATTGCAGGCAAAGGACACGAAAATTATCAAGAAGTAAATGGAATAAAATCTCATTTCGACGATAAAAAAGAAATTACAAATTTATTTAATCAACTAAACTAATATGCTTTATTACTTATTTAACTACTTAGAAACATTGAATTTTCCTGGCGCAGGACTATTTCAGTACATATCGTTTAGAGCTGCAATTGCAGTAATTACCTCTCTAGTAATTTCTCTAATTTTTGGTAAGAAAATAATTCATTTCTTGCAGCGTCAACAAATTGGCGAAACAATTAGAGATTTAGGTTTAGAGGGACAAATGCAAAAAAAAGGCACTCCAACAATGGGTGGAATAATTATTCTTGCAGCAATTATAATCCCTGTGGTTTTATTTGGTGACCTTACAAATACTTATGTATTATTAATGTTAGCAACCGCAGTTTGGCTAGGTTTAATTGGGTTTATTGATGATTACATCAAGGTATTTAAAAAAGACAAGGCGGGTTTATCTGGCAAGTTTAAAATTATTGGGCAGGTAGGTTTAGGAATCATTATTGGCTCTACTTTGTATTTTGCAGATGATGTATTAATTCGTGAGAGAGTTCTTGATACCGAAGGAAACACAAAACAAGAATGGGTTACAAAAAATAATTGTGATGTTCTTGCAGATGTTACTGCAGATGTAAAATCAACAAAAACCACAATCCCATTTGTGAAAAATAACGAATTTGATTACGAAGATTTAATTTGGTTCCTTGAACCAGAAACCAGAAAAAATTGGGTTTGGTTAGTTTTTATTATTGTAGCAATAATAATAGTAACTGCTGTTTCAAATGGAGCAAATATGACCGATGGCTTAGATGGACTCGCCGCAGGAACTTCTGCAATAATTGGAGTTACACTTGGTATTTTCGCATACGTTTCTGGTAATACAATCTTAGCCAACTATCTAGATATAATGTACATTCCACACTCTGGCGAACTTGTAATATTTGCATCTGCATTTATTGGAGCAACCGTTGGATTCTTGTGGTACAACTCTTATCCAGCCCAAGTATTTATGGGAGATACCGGAAGTTTAGCACTTGGTGGAATAATAGCAGTTTTTGCAATTATTGTCCGCAAAGAACTACTAATTCCACTTTTAGCAGGTATTTTCTTGCTAGAAAACCTTTCAGTAATAATACAAGTATCATATTTTAAATATACAAAGAAAAGATATGGAGAAGGTAAAAGAGTTTTCAAAATGGCTCCTTTGCATCATCACTACCAAAAGAAAGGATATGTTGAACCAAAAATTGTAACACGATTTTGGATTATAGGAATATTATTAGCAATAGTAACAATTATTACACTTAAAATTAGATAATATGCAACCGAAACGAATTGTAATATTAGGAGCAGGAGAAAGCGGCACAGGTGCTGCCGTTTTAGCAAAACTTAAAGGATTTGATGTTTTTATTTCCGACAATGGAGAAATCGCAGAAAAATACGTAAATGTCTTAAACGAGCATAAGATAGAATGGGAGCAAGATAACCATACGGCAGAAAAGATTCTAAACGCAAATGAAATTATCAAAAGCCCAGGAATACCAGATACAGTACCTATAATTAAAGAAATAATAAAGAATAAAATAAAAATTATTTCAGAAATTGAATTTGCATCAAGATACACATCTGCTACAAAGATATGTATTACTGGTAGTAATGGTAAAACAACAACAACATCTATAATTTATCATATTTTACAAAAAGCAAATTTAAATGTTGGAATGGCAGGGAATATCGGCGAAAGTTTTGCTTTCCAAGTAGCATATAAAAAGCACGATTATTATGTTCTAGAGCTAAGTAGTTTTCAACTAGATAATATGTACGATTTTAAAGCTGATTTAGCTTTACTACTAAACATTACTCCCGACCATTTAGATAGGTATGAGCATAAATTTCAAAATTATATAAACTCAAAATTTAGAATAATAAAGAATCAAACTAAAGATGATTTTTTCATTTATTGTTCTGATGATAAAGTAATAATGGAAGAGCTAAACAAATACGATCTTCCTGCAACAAAACTTCCTTTTTCTGTAAAGAAAACAGAAAAAAAAGGAGCATATATTTCTAATAAAAAAATAAACATAAATATAGATAACGATCCTTTTACTATGGCTTTACAAGATTTATCATTATCAGGAATACACAACAGATATAATTCTATGGCTGCAGGTATAGCCACAAAAGTTCTAGGTATAAGAAAAGATGTTATTCGCGATAGTCTTGGCGATTTTAAGAATATTGAGCACAGGCTAGAACCAGTATTAAAAATAAATAACATTCAGTTTATTAACGACTCTAAAGCAACAAATGTTAATTCAACCTGGTATGCTTTAGAAAGCATGAGAAAAAAGACTATTTGGATAGCTGGAGGAGTAGATAAAGGAAACGATTATAGTATTATTAAAGAGCTAGTTAAAGAAAAGGTAAAAGTAATTATTTGTTTAGGAAAAGATAATACAAAAATTCACGAAGCGTTTGGTGATATAATTGATATTTACGATACAAAATCAATTAAAGATGCTGTAGCAAAAGCATATCAGCTTGCAAAAACATCAGAAAATGTATTGCTTTCGCCTGCATGTGCAAGTTTCGATTTATTTAATAATTACGAAGATAGAGGTCATCAATTTAAAATGGCAGTTAGAGAATTATAAAAGATTACAACTGAGACTTTTAACTTTATAAACTTTCAAACTTTTAACTAAATAGTGTTAGAGCAATTTAAAAAATATTTCAAAGGCGATAAAGTAATCTGGTATATAATTATCGGATTATCAATGGTATCGTTACTTGCTGTATACAGCTCGACAGGAACTCTTGCATATAAATATCAAGGAGGAAATATTGTATATTATCTTTTTAAACATGGTTCTACATTAATTTTCGGACTTATTATTACATTTATTGTGCACTTAATTCCATATCGATTATATTTTGGAGTTTCACAAATTCTAATATTTATTTCTGTACCGCTGCTCGCCCTCACATTATTAATGGGAACAAACTTAAACGAAGCTTCTAGGTGGATAACAATACCCGGAATTGGTATGTCATTTCAAACATCCGATTTAGCAAAATTTGCACTTATACTTTATATTGCGAGATATTTATCGTTTAAAAATAAAAATGACTTAATAAAAGATTTTAGATATGGATTTCAACCAATATTAATTTGGATAATTATTATTTGCGGATTAATATTCCCAGCAAATTTCTCAACATCTGCAATTTTATTTATTACATCTATGTCGCTACTATTATTCGGAAGAGCCAAAATTTTTCATCTTCTTTCGGTGCTTGGAGTAGGAATTGCATTTGTAATAATAATAATTCTTGCAGCACCACATATCTCCGATTGGGGAAGGATTGGAACAATGGCGAGCAGAATAGAATCTTTTGTTGGTAGCAATAAGGGAAAAGAAGAAAATCCAGTAGATAATTTTCAAGTAGATCAAGCAAAAATTGCAATTGTAACGGGTGGTTTTTTTGGAAAAGGTCCAGGAAATAGCTCGCAACGAAACTTTCTTCCTCATCCGTACTCTGATTTTATATACGCAATTATTATCGAAGAATACGGTGTGTTTGGAGCAATAATGATAATTCTTGCTTATCTAGTTTTACTATATCGAGCATTTTTAATTGTAAGCTATAGCAAAAGTATGTTTGCTGCATATTTAGCCATTGGTCTGTCTTTTAGTTTAGTATTTCAAGCGTTAATAAATATGGGTGTTGCTGTAAACATACTTCCAGTAACAGGGCAAACTTTACCTTTGGTTAGCATGGGTGGAACATCAATATTTTTTACTTCTGCTGCACTAGGAATAATAATAAATGTAAGTAAAGATAACTCGAAAGAGAAGAAATCAAAAGACAAAGAAGAGGACGTAATAGAAGCATAATCTAAGAAAATAAAGTTTTAAACTTTAAAATTAAAGAAAATGAAAATGACTCATAGCAAAAGAATAATTGTAAGTGGCGGCGGTACTGGCGGACACATATTCCCTGCAATTTCAATTGCAAATGCTATAAAAGAAGCAGACCCCGAAGCGGAAATACTTTTCGTTGGCGCAGAAGGAAAGATGGAAATGGAAAAGGTTCCAAATGCTGGATACAAAATAATTGGGTTGCCAGTTCGTGGATTTAGAAGAAAGTTGGTATTTAGCAATTTTGTTGTAATATACCGCTTATTCATCAGTATGATAAAAGCACGCAAAATAATTAAAGATTTTAAACCTGATATTGCAGTTGGAGTTGGCGGATTTGCAAGTGGTCCTATATTAAAAGCTGCTATAAGCAAAAATATTCCTACACTTATTCAGGAGCAAAATTCTTATGCTGGGGTTACTAATAAATTATTAGCAAAATCTGCAAATAAAATTTGTGTAGCTTACGATAATATGGATAGATTCTTTCCCAAGGATAAAATAATAAAGACGGGAAATCCCGTAAGACAAAATATTTTACAGCAACACGGCAAAAAAGAAGATGCTGTTTTATATTTCGATTTAGAAGCAAATAAAAAAACAATTCTGGTAGTTGGAGGCAGCTTAGGTGCACTTACAATTAACGAAAGTATTGCAAATTCTTTAGATAAAATTATTGATAATAAATTTCAATTAATCTGGCAAACAGGTAAATCTTATTATCAAACGGCAAAAGCTATTACTGATAAATTAGACAATAAGTCTATAAAAGCTGTAGAGTTTATTTCAAGAATGGAACTTGCATATTCAATTGCAGATATTGTAATATCAAGAGCTGGAGCAAGTACAGTTTCGGAACTTTCGTTAATAAAAAAACCTGCAATTCTGGTTCCTTCGCCAAATGTTGCCGAAGATCATCAAACAAAAAATGCAATGGCATTAATAGAAAAAGATGCGGCAATGATGATTACAGATGCAGAATCTAGAGAGAAACTTGTAGACGAAGCAATAAAACTTGCAAACGACGATTTCAGATTAGATGTATACAAAACAAATATTGCTAAAATGGGAGTTAAGAATTCTGCCAATATTATTAAAGACGAAATTTTTAAAATAATTGAAGCATCGGAGCTTTACTCTTAATTTATTAATGTGATAATATAAAATTAGTAAATGTAAGAATCGTGTAATAGCGTTAAAAGATTACAGCTTTTTAACTTTACAACTAAAATAGAAATGAACTTAAACAAATACAAAAATATATATTTTATTGGCGCAGGCGGGATAGGGATGAGTGCAATTGCCAGATATTTTAACCAAACAGGAAAAAATGTTTCAGGTTACGATAAAACTCAAACTACGCTTACAAGCGAATTAATTGCCGAAGGAATTTCTATTTGCTTCGACGATAATATTGCTGAAATACCTGAATTGTACAAAAACAAAGAGAATACATTAATTATTTACACACCTGCAATTCCTGCTGATAGCAATGAACTAAACTATTTTAAGGAAAATAATTTTGATATTCTAAAACGCTCAGAAGTTCTAGGCATATTAACACAAAATAAAAAAGGAATTGCAATTGCAGGAACTCACGGAAAAACTACAATTACAACTATTACAGCGCATTTGCTTAAAAATTCGCAAGTAGATTGCAGCGCATTTTTGGGTGGCATTTCTAAAAACTACAAAAGTAATTTGCTGGTATCAAACAATAGCGATTATATTGTTGTAGAGGCTGACGAATACGACCGTTCTTTTTTAAAACTTTTTCCGTATGCAGGAGTAATCTCCGCAATGGATGCCGATCATTTAGATATTTATAAAGATCTAAGTAATCTAGAACAATCATTCTCAGAATTTGCAAATCAATTTGATGAAAATGGATTTCTAATAATAAAAAAAGGAATAGAAAATAAGGTAAACACTAAAGCAAAAAAAATCACATATTCGCTTGATGATGAGAATTCAGATTTTTATGCTAAAAATATTAGACTAGAAAATTATGCATATATTTTCGATTT